>CBDUNP010000075.1:0-10670 GCA_965368605.1 uncultured bacterium
GCCCTGATGAGGTATACTCATTTCGGATTGATTGAGAAGGGGTGCCGACCTTGTGGAGGCAAGGGCGGGAAATACGGGGACACTCCGGGATGCTCCGAGGGGATTGGGCATTGTTGCCCTGGGAAGGGATTTGTATTTTGAGCATTCACTCTTTTAATCCGGCTATCTGGGGCTTGGTCTGCGTGGTACTTGTCACATTGACCCCCTCGACCTCGAATGCGTTTGAGGTCAACCCGGACAACCTGATCCCCAACACGGTTGCCAACAGCCTGATCGTCAACGGCGACGGCGGCGACTGGAACTCGGCGGTCCTGCTGATCGAGTTGGCGTCGGGTTCGATCTACAACCCGCTTGAGTTTGACGCGCTTCAGCCTCAATTAAACATCTGGAACTTCGTCCCCGAGCTGGAGTTCGACTCGTGGGTCGGGATCCCCGGCGATGACTCGGGCTCGATCTTTGGCGGGGCGGGCGATCTGGGTGTCATCGGCCCGGCAGAGATCGGCGGGCAGCGGGCCAGCGTCACCTGGTTCAATACGGATGTCACCAACACCTCGCCGGTCCGGATCGCCAACATGACGCTGACAGATAACGCCTTTGGCCGATACTCGGTCATCGTGGGTTTCTCCGGGCAGGTGCTGCTCCAGGAGACCGGCTACGTCACCAACGGCGTGCTGACGCTCAACGCCGTCGCGCAAGGCGACCTGGACGGCGACGCCTTCGTCGGGATCGGTGACCTGAACCTGGTCTTAAGCAATTGGAACCAGACCTCCCCGCACCCCGCCGACATCTGGGCCGACGCCAACAGCGATGGGTTTGTCGGGATCACCGACCTGAATACGGTCCTGGCGAATTGGAACACGGGCATCCCCCCGTTGCCCACGGAACTCCCCGAGCCCGGGTCGCTGGCGGTGCTCCTGGCTGGTGCCGCGGCCCTGCTCCGGCGCAGGCGCTCGGTCTAGCGAGCCTTAGGCGTATCAAATAGCCAAATGGGAGTGGCAGGATTCGAACCCGCGACCTAGCCATTATGAGTGGCCAGCTCTAACCACTGAGCTACACTCCCGTAGGCCCGCCATTATAGCGATCGGCCGCCCTCTGGGTTCGGCCGCCTATCCAAGCTACAATCCTGCTGATGGATGGCACCCGATCATCCGATACCCGGCAATCCTTCCGCCCCTTCGCGTTGCTCAGAGACGGCGTTGAAAGAAAAATAAACCCCTAACCCCTAAACCCCAATCCCCATGTCCAACCCACGCCAAAAGAAGATCATCGAACGCTACTACGAGAACCACGACACGATCCAGAGCGATAAGCTCAGCCAGATCGTCTCGGACCTCTGGCTGGCGGAGGAGGGCACGAACACGACCAAGCTCTGGGGCAAGGCCCAGGTCGCGCTGATGCGGATGGGCGTCGACGCCAACCGGGTCGCTAAGGCGGTGGGGGACCGTGATGTCGAGGCGTTGGCCAAGCTGGCCTCGGAAGTCGATGCGACCGGGAAGCAGGGGGCGGACGAGCCGAAGAAAGAGCCGGAGTTCAAGGCTCGTGGTGCGGTGCCCGTCAACGACACGCGCACAGTCAAGCAGATGCAGGCCGACAAGGCCGCGGAGGGCGGGTACGACTCGCTGGACCGCGACAACCTTAAGCGGGCGCTCAAAGGCTTCCGCAAGAAGCTCAAGAGCATGCGCCGCGACGACGAGTCCAAGCTCGGCAACCGCTACACGACCTACGGCAAGCAATCCAAGATCACCGCCATCACCCCGCCGAACCAGTACCCGACCGCCGTCTGGGAAAAACTCGTCGAGGAAGGCCGGCTCAAGAAGGGCGGGCAGGGGACGTACGAACTGCCGGAGGAGTGAGCTTCTGTGTGGCTGTATTCATCTCAGAATAAGAACGCATACAGCGCACACGAACCCATCAGCAACGCTGAGAACACGACCGACACGATCAAAGAGATCAGCAGGATCAGCCAGAAGATCGGGTTGATCATCAGCGTGACCAGGCCGAACGCCCCGACGATCCCGCGCGTGTCGCCGGTGACGTCCTTGATCTTCCACAGCACCTTGCCCAGGAAGACGTAGGACTTCCACCGCTTGAAAAGCGACAGCCCACCCTCGCTTATTTCGGGGATTTCCCCGCCGTAGTCCGCGATGGCAGCGATCGCCTCGTCCGCCGTGTCCGCGATCTGGTTCGGCAGGGACGCCACTTCCGTGAGGATGCGCTGATACACCCAGATCACCGCCGTCGGGATCGCCATCAAGGTCAACGGCAGCGGTGTCCACAGCCAGGAATACCCACGGAATACCACGAAGTACGTCAGGAACACAACCAGGGCAAAGACATTGGTCGCCGTCACGATATAGACCACCGTCAGGCTGCCACGCGACCTCGCCGCGATGCTTTCGGTGAACCCGATCAACTGATCGCGCAGCTTCCCGATCGTTTCGACGTCAGGCGTGACGTAGCTCGCGGCGTTGCTGAGGGATTCGGTGATCATGGATTCTCAGTTTATGTAAATTGCCAGGTGCCTTCTAAGATTCAGGTTATTCGATAAGTTTACATTTTAGCATCATCGCTTGAAGGCTTGGGGTTAAGCTTCTTGTATTCCCTGTAGCAAATCGTAAATAAAATAGCGGTAGAAGCAAAAGCGATTGTCTGTAATTGGGTTCTTCCTGAGGCAAGCATGTTAATCCGTGTCAGCATTGAATTACGATACCTTATAACGCCTTGAGCTTGCGAATAAGTCAACTGTAAATCGATAGGGCGATCCCGGAAATCTTCTTGAAAATCAGATGCGTCATTGAATTCCGATGCCATTTTTTCTTCAATGACCTCACGCGCTGAATCATAATTATCAAGTGTTGGGCGATCGGAATAAGTGTAGAGTGGCAGAAGTAGGATCAGGTATATCGAATAAGCCAATCCTAGAAATGCAAGAATCGTTAATGCTTTAATTCCCCAGACATTTGGCATGATAGTTTCCATTCAGAATGCAAGCGTGAGATAGATGGTGCTGGTTAGAGAGACAAATACTATGATCGGCAGACACCCCGACTTCTTTCCCTGTTTCTTCGCGTCGCGGTTGTAGGACCAGATCATGGCGGCGACGTAGAAGGCGCTGAAGATCGCCAGGATCGCGATGACGGGGACGAAGAGGATCGGGTCGCTGAAGAGGTCGTACATCGGGCGGGCTCGGGGTGGGTGGTTTGATTAAAGCGTTGTAAATAACACAGAAGCCCACGCTCGTCGAACGTGGGCTTCCGGGGAATCTAAAATATGACATCGTGTTACGCCGCGTCGGCGGAGGCGTCTTCAGTGTCCGGGGCCGGCTGGTCGGCGACGGTGGGGATGTAGCCCTCGTCGACGACGTTGCCCTGCACGGTGGTGATCTGCGGCACGGGGTTTTCCTTCTCGTGCTTGGCCCAGGCTTTTTCCAGCTCTTCTTTCTTGTCATCTTCGAGCGTGGACCAGGCCAGGCGTCCGCGACACTTGGGGAACGCCGAGCAGCTCAGCCAGAGCCCGCGTTTGGAGCTCCGCATATTCAGCGGGCTGTCCTCGCACTTGGGGCATTCGATGTCGGTCAGGTAGGGCGGTGTCTTGGGCAGCTTGACCGTGCCCTTCTTCGGGTCGATGTTCACGATGCCCTTGCAGGTCGGGTAGTCCTGGCATCCCAGGAAAGGCCCGAACCGGCCGGTGCGTTTGGTCATGCCCTTGCCGCACAGCGGGCAGAGGATGTCGGTCATCGCCGGCTCGACGGGGTTGCCCTCGCGGTCGATCGGCGCTGCGTAGTCGCAGCCCTCGCCCTTCTTCACGAACGAACTGCACGACAGGAACCGGCCGTTCTTGCCGAACCGGTACATCGTCCCGCTGCCACACTTCGGGCACTTGTGCGGCGCGGGTTCGGTGACGGCCTTGGCGTGGCTGAGGACTTCGTGGGCCTTGTCGAGGTTGTCCTTGAATGGGCCGTAGAAGTCGGTGAGCATCTGCCGCCAGTCGTGGTGCTCGTCCTCGATCTTGTCGAGCTCGGCCTCCATGTACCGGGTGTACGCGACGTCCATCACCTTCGGAAACGCCTCGGTAAGCATGTCGGACACGACCATGCCCAGGTCCGACGCGCCCAGGCGTTTGTCGCGCGGGTAGATCGGCTCGACGTACTTGCGGTCCTGGATCGTCTGGATGATCGCGGCATACGTCGACGGCCGGCCGATGCCTTCCTCTTCCAATTTCTTCTGCAGCGACGCCTCGGTGTAGCGCGGCGGGGGGCTGGTGAAGTGCTGGGTCGGGTCGACCTTCATCGGGCCGAGCGGCTGCTTCTCAGTAAGTGGTGGGAGGATCACGTCGTCGCCGCCGCTGGGCAGGCCCATCGCCTTGTAGAACCCGTCGAACTTCAGCGTCCGGCCGGTGGCGCGGAACTTGGCCTCCGGCTTGAGGTGCGACGCCTGCGCGGCGATGGTGATCGCGGTCGAGTCCCACTTGGCGGGGGTCATCTGGCAGGCGACGAAGCGACGCCAGATCAGGTCGTACAGCCTGAACTGCTGGTCGTTGAGCTTGGTGCGCACGGACTCGGGCGTGATGCTCACGTCGGTCGGGCGGATCGCCTCGTGGGCCTCCTGCGCGTCTTTGTTGCTGGACGAGTAGAAGTTGGGTTTGGCCGGGAGGTAGGCGTCGCCGTACTTCTCGCCGATGTAGCTTCGCGCCATCGCCAGGGCTTCGCCTGAGATGTGCGTGGAGTCGGTACGCATGTAGGTGATCAGGCCGGTCTGCCCGCGAGCGCCGCCCAGGTCGATGCCTTCGTAGAGGCTCTGTGCGACGCGCATCGTGCGCTGAAGCTGGAACCCAAGCCGGTTGGCGGCGGCCTGCTGCATCGTGCTGGTGATGAACGGGCCGGAGGGCTTGCTGGTCGTGCTCTTGGTGGTGATCGAGTCGATCAGGAAGTTGGGCGCATCCTTGCCGACGTGCCCGAGGTATTGGCAGAGGTTCTTGGCGGGGCCTTTGCCCTTCGGGTCTTCTTCTTCGATCGTGTCGTCGAGTTGAAGGCCGAGCTTCTGCGCGACGTCGAGCGCGAGCTTGCGGTTGTCGGGCTTGAAGGGTTCGCCATTGAATTCGACCAGCTCGGCCTTGAGGCAGGCGTTGTCGCTGAGCCAGGCGTTCTGCTGCTTGATCGTCGCGGGCTTGCCTTCGGAATGGCTTGCTAACCACTTCACCCAGGCCTCGCTGAGCGCGTCGGTCTTGGCGGGGTCGGTCGCGAAGAGCCCGGTGATGCGCCAGTACTCGTCGGGCACGAACGCGTCGATCGCACGCTCACGCTCCACCACGACACGCAACGCCACCGACTGCACACGCCCGGCACTCAAGCCACCCGCCACCTTCTTCCAAAGCAACGGCGAGACCTGATACCCCACGATCCGGTCGAGGATGCGACGCGCCTGCTGGGCATCGACCCGGCAGCCGTCGATCACACGCGGCTGGTCAAACGCACGGGCGATCTCGTCCTTGGTGATCGCGTTGAAGACCACACGCTTAGCGTTCTGGAACGGCACACCCAGCGCCTCGGTGAGGTGCCAGGCGATCGCTTCCCCCTCGCGGTCGAGGTCGGTCGCGAACCAGACGTCTTGCGCCTGCTTCGCGGCCTTCTTCAGGGCGGTGACGGTCGCGGTTTTGTCTTTAAGGACTTCGTAGGTCGGCTCGAAGTTGTTCTCGAGGTCCACGCCCGGGACGGGGTTTTTCACGCCCTTGGGGTTCCTCGGCGGCAGGTCGCGGACGTGGCCCACGCTCGCCATCACGACGTAGTCCGGCCCGAGGTACTTATTAATAGTCTTGGCCTTGGTCGGGCTTTCCACGATGACCAGGTGCTTGCCCGTCGCGTCCACCTTCTCCGGCGCACGCCGACGGCTGCCGGCCCCGGATTTCCCCGCCTTCTTCAGGGGCGACTTCTTCTTCGCCGGGGCCTTCTTCGCGGCTGGCTTCTTGGCGGTCTTTTTCGTGGTGGTCTTCTTGGTGGTCTTTTTCGCCATCGGTAGGAGGTACTCAGTCGCGTATCAAACCGGGGGATCAGTGCCGTAGGCGACCGGGCCTATCAGGCCTGGCCGCAGTGCTTTCATCGGTCCGATTGCGGTGGAACACTTGAGCAGCCCTTGAGAGTATTGTCAAGTCGCTTCCCTAAGTATTGAATATACCATTGATTACGAGCCTGAATCGCCAAGGGGCCTTCTGGGGGGTCTGCTGATGGATGCCAGATCATAGCCTTCGGGGTGGGGTGATGTGGCTGGATTTCATTTCTAAGTATTTGCACAAAAGATGTTTACGATTATTTTCGATGCTTGAGTGCATTAAATAGCCGTAAAAAGCAGAAAAACCATTGCGTAGCCAGTCGATTTCCCGGTAGCATGGGCAGTTCGAAAGGCCTGTACGACAAACTAAAAAGTCAGCCGGCGTCCGTCATACGCGGGTTGGGCAGAGGGCGAGAAAGCGCATTGATGCGGTTTCTCTTTTTTTATGCGCCGGTGCTCAGTGGCTTCAAACTGCACGCCCGGCTGAGGGAGGTTTGGAAAATGAAAACGACGACCCACACACTCGCCCTGACCACCGCGGCGGCCGGCCTGCTCGCGTTTGCGCTGCCCGCCCCGGCTGCCCCGATTAACTACGGCGACTTCGACGGGCTCTCCGTCATGTACCTCGACGTCACCGAAAACTCCGGCACCGACACGCCCCCGCTCTACGGCAGCCCCAGCATCGTCGGTGACTTGCTGGGCTTCGACCCGGATGTGTTCGAGTCCGAGTCCGCGGGCACCAACGGCGTGGACATTACCGACGGCACGCTCAGCTTTACGGTCATGGCCAAGCCGGGCCAGTTCATCGGCTCGCTCTTGTTCTCCGAGGCGGGCGACTACACGCTCGGCGGCACCGGCGGCGCGGGCACGTTCGCTTCCGTCTCCGCCGGCTTCGTCATCGAAGTGATAGAAGTCGACGGTGTGGGCATCAACCCCGTGCAGTTCCAGGCATCGATGACATTCAGCCCGTCCGACGGCACCTACGACCTCCTCAACGACCCCGCGACCGGCCAGTGGACCGGCTCGCTGCTGGCCGACATCAACGCCGCACTCATCAACAGCAACACCCCCTTCGTCGATGGCGCGACCAAGGTCACCGTCACCCTCGACAACACCCTGGCCACCCTCAGCGAAACCGATTCGCAGTCACACATCGAGAAGACAGACTTCGACATTACCACCACAACCTTCCCCGAACCCGCGAGCCTTGCGCTGCTCGGCCTGGGCGTTGCGGGCGTAATGCTGCCTCGGAAGCGGTGAATCTGTCACCCAAGCGGTCATGGCTTATCTGGCCACAACCCCAAGCCGCTTGCGGCTTAGCGTTGTCTTGCATCACCCGTTAAACCGACACGCCCGCTGCGCCATCTCCTCGGGGCTCATCGCCTGGGCGGGCAGCCAGCTTACGTTTTGGAAGTGTCGCAGCCAGGTGCGTTGCTGCTTGGCGAATCGGCGGGTGAGGATCTTGGTGCGCTCGAAGGACTCGTCCAGCGTCATCTCGCCGGCGAGGTGTTCCAAGACCTGTTTATAACCTAATGCTTCGCGGGCCTGCTCGCCCAGCAGCCCGGCGTCTTCCAGCCGCTTGGTTTCCGCCGGCAGGCTCTCGCCATTGGGGCACGCGGCGGCGGCTAATTCCGGGGGGACCTGATCCGGGAAAAACATCGCCTTGACGCGCAGGTTGATCCGGGGGTTGATCTCCTCGACCGGCCAGTGCATCCCCAGCAAGACCGGGTTGTGCCGATATGCCTTATTTGGTTCGTCCTGCCACTGCTGCTGTCGACTGCTGATGGTTTCGCCGGTCATGTGGTGGACTTCCAAGGCTCGGACGATGCGCTTGCGGTCGTTCGGGGAGATGCGCTCGGCGGCCTCGGGGTCGATCTGGTTGAGCTGCGTGTGCAGGTCGCTGTTCTCGGCATCCTTAATAGATGCGCGGAAGGCCTCGTCCTGCCCGGGGCCGTCGAACATGCCTTCCAGCAGGGCTTTGAGATAGAGGTTGGTCCCGCCGACGATGATCGGGGTCTTGCCTTGCGATTGCAGGGATGCGATCAACGCTTCGACCTGCTCCAGCCAGTCGGCGACGGTGAAGCGCTCGGTCGGCTCGACGATGTTGACCATGTGGTGCGGCACGCGGTCGCAGAGCTCCTTCGGGGGCTTGGCGGTGCCGGCGTCCATGTGCCGGTAGACCTGCATCGAGTCGGCCCCGATGATCTCGCCGCCGCCCGGCAGCGCCTCGGCCAGCGCCACCGCGAGGTCACTCTTCCCACCGGCCGTCGGCCCGAGGATCACATACGGTCGGCATGGTTCTGCTGCACTCATCCGGGCATTGTAATGGGTCGGAACATTTGTGATGGCAATCGTGTGCGGGCGGTTGCAAATCGCCGTGCCCGCCCGCCTCGGTGTAGAATCCCCCCATGCCCGAGGCGAAAGACAACCCGCCGATCCGCCTGAACTCGAAGATGACCGACCTGCCGGGCGTCGGCAAGGCGCGGGCACGCCTGTTCGCTCGGCTGGACATCCACACGGTCAGCCACCTGCTGCGCCACCTGCCGATGCGCTACGAGCAGCAGGCCGGGGAGGGCGGGATCAGCGAGCTGAAGCCCGACTCGATCGGCACGGCCCGCGGCACGATCCAGAGCGCACGCTGGGTCGCGTCCCAAGGCTACGGCCGAAAGGGCCGCTTCGAGGCGACCCTCGTCGACGACACCGGCACGCTGAGCCTGACCTGGTTCAACGCCGGCTACCTCCGTGAAAAACTCCACCCCGGCATGACGATCCGCGTGCAGGGCAAGGTCAAGCTCTTCAACAACTACCCGCAGATCATTAACCCCAAATGGGAACCGCTTGACGAGCCCGACGCCACGCCCGTCAAAGATGAACGCCTCCGCCCGGTCTATCCGGCGACGGAGGATTTGTCGTCACTGGTCATCGAAAAGACCGTGGCCGAGGCGTTGCCGTATGTGTTGCCCGGCCTGGAAGACCCGCTGCCCGCTGAACTGCTCAAGCACCACGAGATGCCCAGCACCGCCAAGGCATTTGAGATGGCGCACCTGCCCGAGTCACGCGACGATGCGGGGATCGCCCGGCGAAGGCTCGCGTTCAACGAGCTGCTGCTGCTGCAACTGGGCATCGCTATGAAGCGGGCCTACGTCCACGAACGCCTCGCTGCGCCGGAGTTGAGTTTCACGCCCGCCATCGACAAGCACATCCGCGCCCGGTTCCCGTTCAAGCTCACCGAAGCGCAGGACAAGGTGATCAAGGAGATCGCCGAGGACTTGACCCGGCCGATCCCTATGAATCGGCTGCTGCAAGGCGATGTCGGCGCGGGCAAGACGGTGATTGCGCTGTATGCCTTGCTGTTGGCGGTCGCGGATCGTAAGCAGGGGGTGTTGCTGGCTCCGACCGAGCTGTTGGCCGAGCAGCACTTCGCCTCGATCTCAAAGATGCTCGAAGGGGCGAATGTCTCGACCGCGCTCTTAACCAGCGCCCAGCCCGCCAAGACAGGCGGCGAACGCAAGCGACTGCTCGAACAGATCGGCAACGGCGAGATCGATATCGTCGTCGGCACCCACGCGCTGCTGTCCGACCACGTGAAGTTCAAGAACCTCGCCGTGGCGGTGATCGACGAGCAGCACCGGTTCGGCGTGATGCAGCGCGCCGCCTTCCGCGACAGCAACCGCCACAACGAGCCCGGCCCGGACGGCAAACGGCACGTCCCGCATCACCTGGTGATGACCGCGACCCCGATCCCACGCACGCTCAGCCTCACGCTCTTCGGCGACCTGGACATCTCCACGCTCCACGGCCTGCCGCCGGGCCGAACCCCGATCACCAACCGCGTCGTCCGCCCGACACAGTCCGACGAGGTTTATCACTACCTGCGCACACGACTCGAACGCGGCGAGCAGGCCTACGTCGTCGTCCCCGCGATCGACGCGTCGGGGAACGAATCCAGCAAACAACTGACCAACGTCCGCGACCACGCCAAGCTGCTGCAGGACAAGTTCTGCCGGGGCTTCAAGGTCGCCACCGTCCACGGCCAACTTAAACGCGAGTCGCGCGAAAAGATCATGAAAAAGTTCCGCGCTGGCGACATCCATGTCCTCATTGCGACGACGGTCATCGAGGTTGGCGTGGATGTGCCGAACGCGACGGTGATGATTATCGAGCACGCCGAGCGATTCGGTCTGGCTCAGTTGCATCAGTTGCGTGGTCGGGTGGGGCGCGGCGATCACGGCCGACGCAGCCTGTGCGTCTTTATCTCCGACCCGACGACGGACGAGGCCAACGACCGTCTCGACGCCATCGCCGCCACGAATGACGGCTTCGTGATCGCCGAGCGCGACCTTGAGATCCGCGGGATGGGCGACTTCTTCGGCACACGCCAGTCCGGCCTGCCCCCGCTGCGGGTCGCCAGCATCCCCGGTGACATGGAACTGCTGCAACTGGCCAAACGCGATGCGCAGACCATGATCGACAAAGACCCGTTCCTGAAGTCCCCGGACAACAAATCGCTCCGCAAGGTCCTCATGCAGCAGTACGGCGAGTCGATGGGGCTGATCGACGTGGGGTGATGGGGTTACCCCGGCTTTGGCTTCGGCGGTTTATCGTTGCCGCGTCGTGCCTGGAAGA
>CBDUNP010000076.1:0-10587 GCA_965368605.1 uncultured bacterium
CTTTGGTGACATCCCCGTGCCAGTTCGAGCTGGCGATCGACATGACCTTGAACGCACCGATCGTGCCGGTGGACGGGACGTGCGGGCCTTGGCAGAGGTCTTCGAAGAGGTCTGTATTATTAGTGTTTCCTACGTCTAGAATCTGATGAACGCGTGACTGTGAAGCAATTGGAGCATTCAAATACTTAATGGTGTTGCCATATTGCAGTTCTATCGGTACAGGACCTACTCCTGGAAGTTCAATCATGATTCGGCCAGGATCAGAATCTATGCACTTAATAATTCTTGGTTTGCCTGTGATATACCAACTTAGCGATTGTGCGCCGCCTTCCATCGCGCGCTGCGCGTTGTCGATCTTGTACTTGTTTGCCTCTTTTTTGAGCTTGAGCATCCCCTCACTTGGGGCAAGTTCATAGCGTATGAATTTACGATCCTCTTCCACGATCTTCTTCATCTCCGCCTCGATCTTGGCGAAGTCGTCGCTGCTTATAGGGTCGTCGAGTTTGATGTCGTAGTAGAACCCGTTGTCCAACGGCGGCCCGTAGGCCAGTTGCGTGTCGGGCCAGATCCTTTGGATCGCCTCGGCCATGACGTGGGCGCAGGAGTGGCGCAGCAGGTACAACGCCTCCGCGTCCGGCGTACCCCCGGGCCATTTGCTCTTACCCTTCTTATCCTCACGCGGCCGGGTGATGATCGCCAGGTTGCAACCCCATGGCAATGGGCGGTTCAGGTCGTAGAGTTCGCCGTCGACTTTCGCGCCGATGGCGGCCTTGGCGAGCCCGGCCCCGATGCTGGCGGCGACGTCGGCGGCGGTCACACTTGGCTGGTCAAACGATTTTTCGCTGCCGTCCGGCAGAGTGATTTTCATAACGGGTCGATCCTGGTTATCTGGCTAACGGCTAAAAGCTAACGGCTCAATCCTTAAAGGCTAACAGCTAATGGCTACCAATAAAAAAGCCGCCCGGTGAGGGACGGCCGTGTGAATCTGGGTGATGCTTGATCAACCTAACAGACATCGGCCTCCCGCCCGGGGGTGCCGGGGGTGGTCGTCGTGGTGGTCGTGGTGGTCGGGGTGTGAAGCTGGGTCATGGTTTCGTGATTTCGGGCCTATCAATTACAATAGCCAGACGATACATCGGCCCGGCAGGCTGTCAAGATTAAGCCCGTTTTTTACCCGTGCAGGGACGCCCGGTGGGGTGGCCTCGGGTATCACCATCGCCGAGCAAGACCGCCGGGGCAAGGATCAACCACGCTATGACCACCCAGAGCCCGACACAGACCACGTTCGCCTACTCCGCCCGGGCCCGCAACGCGGTCGATCAGCCGATCAGCTATCTGATGATGCTCGCACTGACCCAGCCGGACCTGATCTCGCTGGCCGCCGGGTTCGTGGATTACGACACCCTGCCCGGTGCGGATACCGACACGCTGATGCACGAGATCCTCGCCGACCCCGCCGCCGCCAAGGCCGCGCTGCAGTACGGCCGAACCCAGGGGCTCACCGAACTCCGCGAGGTCGCTTACAACCACCTGGCCAACTGCGACGGGATCGACCCGGCCGACTTCCCCGGCAACCCCGACTGCGTCGCGCTCACCACCGGCAGCCAGCAGATGCTCCACCTGCTCGCCGACCTGCTGGTCGATCCCGGGGATATCGTCATCACCGCCTGGCCCAGCTACTTTGTCTACACCGGTGCGCTCTCCGTCTTCGGCGCGACCGTCCGCAGCGTCGATATCGACGAGCAGGGCATCGTCCCCGAGAAACTCGATTCATTACTCGAAACTATCAAGGGCGAGGGCAATCTCCACCGCGTGAAGATGCTTTACACCTGCACGCACCACCAGAACCCCACCGGCATCACCCTCAGCGCCGAACGCCGGCCGCAGCTGCTCGACATCGTCAAGAAATACTCCACCGACCACCGCATCCTCCTGCTGGAAGACAACGCCTACCGCGAGCTGACCTACTCAGGCGAGGCCCCGGTGTCGATCAAGAGCTTCGACACGACTAACGAATACGTCGCGTTGTTGCACACGTTCAGCAAGCCCTTCGCCCCCGGCCTGAAGACCGGCTACGGCCTGCTGCCCGCGGACCTCTGTGAAAAAGCCATGATGCTCAAGGACGGCCGGGACTTCGGCTCCGCCAACCTCAGCCAGCACCTGCTGCTCCAGGCCCTGCAGAAAGGCGCGTTCGAGAAACAGATCAACACGCTGCGTGACGCGTACACGAAGAAGCGCGACGCCATGCTCGGCGCACTGGATGAATACCTCGGCGATTTTATGCCCGACCAGACCCATTGGACCCACCCGACCGGCGGGCTCTACGTCTGGCTCACACTTCCCGAGTCCTTCGACACCAGCAGGCACGGCCCACTATTCAAGCGGGCCGTCGAGCTGGGCATGCTCTACGTCCCCGGCGACTACTGCTACCCCGCCGACCCGACGCGCACCGTCCCCAAGAACCAGATCCGCCTGAGTTTCGGCGTCCCGACCGAGGCGCAAAACCGCGAAGGCGTCCGCCTACTGGCGCAGGCGATCAAGGACGTGGCAAGCGCTTGACCCGGAGCTAACTGATGGCGTTTATCAAGAAAGCCGCCGCGCTCATCATTGTGCTTATCATGACCATCGGGACCGTCATCCTCGCCACCACGACCTTCACACAGGGCGGCTGGTGGATCCTCGCCCTAGTGGTCTGGCTACCGATCTTCGGCGTGCTCTGCGCTGTATTGGGGCATCCCATCGATCGGAAGAGCAAAACACACGAACCCGACCCCTTTATCATAGATTAGTGGGCCAACACACCGGCCGGCTGCCAGATATACTTCTGACGACACAGAACCTTAATCACCACCCCGACGCCCGATCTACCATGAGTCTTTCCCTCACACGCCGACAACCGATCGATCCCAGCTATTTCGGCATCGCCCAGGAAGACCTGCCCCCGATGGATCAGGGCCGGCTGGACCCGCGTGACTGGTTCAAGCCTGCCGAGGGTTCCGATGTGCCGGACACGTCTACAAAGCGCCCCCTGGAGTTGGAGATCGGCTCGGGTAAAGGCACCTTCCTCGCCCAGCACGCCAAGCTCTACCCGGAGGTGAACTTCCTGGGGATCGAGTGGGCCAAGTCGTTCTGCCGGTACGCCGCCGACCGCGCCCGTCGGCACAAGCTGGAGAACGTCCGGCTGCTGCGCTGCGACGCCGACTTGTTTATCCGCCACTACGTCCCCGACCACACCTTCAGCCGGGTCCACATCTACTTCCCGGACCCCTGGCCCAAGAAACGCCACCACAAACGCCGACTCATCCAGGCCAGCTTCCTCCGCGAGTTGCACCGCGTCCTGCTCCCCGCCGAAACGCAGGCCGCTGTCCACATCGCCACCGATCACGCGGATTATTTTGACTGGATGCAGGAACACGCCGCCCAGGTCACCGACATCTTCGACCGCCAGCCCTTTGTCAGCCCCAAGTCCGCCGGCGAAGGCGAACTGGTCGGCACCAACTTTGAACGCAAGTACCGCGACGAAGGCCGGACCTTCCAGGGCATGATCCTGGTCAAGCGCCCGTGACCCGGTGCCCGCGATCCGTTATAGTGCGCTGGCTTTTAACATCTGCTCACGCACCCGATCACGGAGACACATCCCATGTTCGCTACCACCAAAAAACTCGTCGCGCTCGCCGTGATGCTCACCCTCCCGGCCTTCGTCGGCTGCGAATCCGCCCCCGATGAGATGCCCTACACCACCATGGACCTCGCCCAGCCGGTCGGTATCCTCCATTCCGTCGTCGGCGGACACCCCGGCCTCACCCAGCCCGGCCTGAAACTCATCACCAGCCAGGCCCAGCTCGACGCGCTCAGCGAAGACGACCTGATCGGCCGACCCGTCAACTTCAACAACGAGGCCGTCGTCCTGGCGACCCTCGGCGAGATGCCGTCCAACGGCTACTGGATCAATATCACCAGCGTCTACCAGGAGGGCGACACCCTCCAGGTCTACGGCCAAGCCAACCGTCCATCAGGCGACGCCATGACCGGCCAGGTCCTCACCTACCCCTACTGCGCCGTCGTCGTCCAACGCACCGGCGCCACCACCGCCACCGACCAGATCGAATCCGTCGAAGGCATGGACCCCCCGATGTAAACCACACCGGGTCAACCCCACGCAATCAAACGCCACACAAAGCCCACGGTTCCATAACGTGGGCTTTTTTACTATCTAACCATTAGCTGCTAGCCCCCTTCTTACCGGACCCGCCAGCGCAACCCATCTGACCCTCATAATCAGCCGATGATCAGTCCATGCCTGTCTTCGGCCTACAAACGACTCGGCCTACCCGTCGGGTGTTGATGTTGACGCATCGGGTTCCGTTCCCGCCGGACCGTGGCGATCGCATCCGCAGCTACAACCTGCTGAAGCTGCTTTCCAAACACTTCGAGGTCGCCCTCGCTTGCACGACCGACGAGCCCGTCACCGATGAGCAGCAGCAGACGCTATCCCAACTCGCCGGCCAGCTTGCGATCCACAAAACCAACAAGCTTGCCAGCCGTGCCCGTGGCGTCGCCGCGCTGGCGTCCGGCCAGGCGATCACGCCGAGCCTGTTCTACGATCCTAAACTCGCCAACACCCTCACCCATTGGCACGCCCAGCGGCCCTTCGACGCGGTCCTCACGTTCTGCACCGGCATGATCCGCTACGCCCGCATGCTCACCCACCCGGCGTACCGCTCGCGCGAGTTTGCCAGCAGCCGACCGATCCACGTCCTGGACCTGGTCGATGTCGACAGCCGAAAGTGGGCGTCCTACGCACGCAAGGCCAAGGGGCCGATGAAGTGGGTCTACGCGCAGGAGGCCCAGCGCCTCTCGCGCATCGAGTCGGGCCTGGAAGATCACTTCGACCGGGTCAGTGTGATCAGCTCGCCCGAGGCGCAGACCTACCGCAAGCACCTGCGCGACCACCCCGGGCTGGCTGTCGTCGAGAACGGCGTGGACCTGGACTACTTCGCCCCCTTCAACGATGTCTCCAGCCAGACGGCGGTGTTCGTCGGCGTGTTGAACTACAAGCCCAACATCGAGGCGGTGCAGTGGTACGCCAAGGAGATCCTGCCGCTGGTCCGCAAGAAGCTGCCGCACGCGCAGTTTCAGATCGTGGGTAAGAACCCGACATCGCGGGTCAAGGCCCTGAAGAACCACCCGGGGGTCGAGGTGATCGGCACCGTCCCCGACGTTCGGCCTTACATCCAGAGCGCCGCTGCGGTGGTTGCGCCGTTAAAGGTTGCGCGGGGTGTGCAGAACAAGGTCCTGGAAGCCATGGCCTGCCGGCGTGCGGTGGTTTGTTCACCCGAGGCCGCCCGGGGCATCCGCGCCCTGCCCGGCCGACACCTACTCGTCGGGGATTCGCGCAAGAGGTTTGCCCGTTATGTTGTCGCGTTGATGCGTGACGACCACTACCGCCAGCAGGTCGCCGCGGCGGCCCGCCGATGTGTCGAGCGTCGATACACATGGCCGAATGCACTGGGCCCGATGGTTGAGTTGCTCGGGGGCGCACGCGAGCCTCAGCCGGTCTTCACGCCGCCGCTTGCCGAAGCAGCGTAAACTCGCCGGTCTGTTCCGCCATCGCTTGAAGCCGCTTTAGGTGTGCGCCGATCGGCCGCCAGCCCGCCGCGTCTTCCCCCGTCCTATCAAACCCACGGATGATCTGTTCGAGCTTGTCCGCCGCGCTGCGCAGGCCGGTGTAGGTGCGCAGACGACCGGTCGTGCTCAACGGCATCCTCGGCATGCCCGGGTCAAACTCCCAGGGATGGAAATACAGGATGGCCGGCCTGTTTTCCGCCGCCGCCTGGCGCAGCCCCTGCTTCATCAGCGACAACGGCAGCAGACGAAAATACCCGCCGCCCGCGACCGCCAGGTTCTTGCCCATGACGCGCCAGGTCAGTGGCGGCACCTCCAGCAGGCGTGATGACCCCGCGCTGCCGCGCATAAAACTTGGCCGATCCGGCGCATCGGGCACGCCGTACATCGGGTGACGCACCGGGAACACCGAGGCGTCGTACTCAAACCCCGCCTCGGCCAACACGTCGACCGCCCAACTGGTCTGCCGGGTCAGCGACCACGTCGGCGCGCGATACCCAAGCACGGCCTCGCCCGTCTGGTCTTCCAATAGTTTCTTGCTGCCCTCAACGTCTTGTCGCATCGATTCCGGGGTCAGCCGGTGCAGCCGATCGTGCATCGACCCGTGGCTGGCGACCTCGTGCCCCAGTTCGACACAGCGTTTTGCAAGCTCCGGGTGGCGTTCAGCAACACACCCCAGGAAGAAGAAAGTCGCCCGGCATCCGGTTCGGTCGAAGAGGTCCAGCAGCAGGTCCATGTTCCGGCAAACCCGCGTCGGCCAATCGCCCCAGTTCGCCTGCCCGATCGTGCTGTGCGCCGCCTCGATCTGGAAATACTCCTCCACATCAATACTCACGCACCGGATCGGTGGCGCGGGCAGGGGGGCGGGGGGATCGTTCGGCGGGGGGGCGGTTGGGTTCATGCGGGTCGGGTTGCTCGGTTTATCCGGGTTCTACTGCCTAGATCGACCAGCCCACCGGCGGGGGTTGTGTTTTCTTGCATCCCCTTACGCCTGCTACGCGATCAGGCCGGGTTTCAGGCGGCTTAACACGAAAATCATTGACTTTTCAGCCGTTACCGTGATATCATCGAGTCTTGCTCTTTGGATTAAGTAAACGGGTTCGGGGATCTAGCTATTGTCCGATAACCCGTCTGCGGGGGCCTATTTTCGATTTATGTGCTTAAAACTCCGGGATCACCCGTCATCTACGGCTGCCTGGTTTAGAATTGTGTATCAATAACCTACACGACTGCATGGGCGAGACGACCGCTTGGGCGCGGATCGCATCGACCCCACCATCTGTACTGGGCAGCAGCATGAACCACCGTCGGCTCAACACGCCAGGCTTCACACTCATCGAACTGCTCGTGGTGATCTCCATCATCGCGCTGCTGGTCGGCATCCTCCTGCCCGCGCTCGGCTCGGCGCGCGAGACCGCCAAACGCATCAAGTGCCTGAGCAACAGCCGACAGCTCGCCATCGCCGAGACCGCCTACTCCAACAGCAACAAAGAGTTCTTCGTCCCGTACCGCTCACCACTGGACAAGCTGCCCAGCTCGATCGCGGTGAATCTGGCGGACACCCCGCCACTGGGCGGCTGGTGGTGGACCTCGCGCCTCGTCGATGACGGCTTGCTCGACACCGGCCTCGCCTTCACCTGCGCAACCTTCGAGCCCGACGGCAAGAACGCGTTCAGGATCGAAGATGCCAAGACCGATACCGAGGAAAACATGCGTGCTCGCGGCTGGAACGAAGGCCACTTCGGCATGAACGTCTTCTTCCTGGGTTCCATGCTCGAAGACCCCGATACCTACGATGCTGATCTTGCCAGCAAAACCCCCCGGCAGGGCGATGTCCGCAAGCCGACCGAGACGATCTTCGCCGCCGACTCCGTCAACGGCGAGCAGCAGGCGACCATCGGCCGAAACCTCGGCATCGGCTACCTCCGTCCGGGCTACAAGGCCCCGGCCCAGCAGTACGGCAAGGCCGACCCCCGCCACAAGGGTTCCGTCAACGTCACCTGGGCCGACGGCCACTCGTCCAACGTCCAGGTCTCCGATGAAGACGACCCCTACGGCGAGGACGAACTGACCGACGTCGCCGACACCCTCACCGACAACAAATGGGACCTGGATTAATCCGTCCCGTCCGGCCTCAACCCTTCTAATCTGCGATTTTGGCCGTTATTCCATAATAGCGGGCGTTTCCCCTTGCACTCGCCGCCGATCAGCGGCATAGTGCCCCGATGCTTAACTACATATGGGCTGGCCTGATCATCATCAGCGTCGTCTTCGCTCTCTCCCAGGACGGCGCCGACCTTAACAACGATCGCTTCCGCAACCGCGAAGCACTCACCGTCCAGATCGAGGGGCTCCCCCCCGATTATGAGAAGCAGCAAGACCCCGACCCGGTCGAGGTATCGATCCGCATCGACCCGTCGGACTACATCGCGTTTTACGATCCGCTGACCGCCGCCGGGATCGAGCCCGGCTCCGAGCAGGCCGACGTCGCGACCGAGCAGATCACCGCGTTCCTGGCCGAACCCTTCTCCGCCAAGCTCATCCAGACCAGCCGGGGGCGCGAGTTCCAGATCACCGTCCCCGATTCGCTCCCCGTGCCGCTGGACACGATCTACGAAACCACCAAAGACGACAACGATTTCCTCCCCGCCTACTACAAGGGCTGGGTCATCGACCCTGACAACCCAAGCGTCGCCACCGCGTCGATCACGTTCGGGCACGTCGCGTTTCTCAAGACCCGCGAAGTCACGGGCGTCATGTTCGAGAAGGCCGACAGCGCCGTGATGTTCGGCATCGGGCTGATGGGGGTCATCGCCCTGTGGATGGGGCTGATGAAGATCGCGGAAGACTCCGGGCTCGTGGCCATTTTTGTGGTGCTGGTCCGCCCGATACTCGGGCCGTTGTTCCCGCAGATCCCTAAAGACCACCCGGCGCTCGGGCTGATCGCGGTGAACCTGGCGGCGAACATGCTCGCGCTGGGCAACGCCGCGACGCCGCTGGGCATCAAGGCAATGGAGTCGCTTCAGGAACTGAATAAAGAAAAAGACACCGCGACCAACAGCATGGTCATGCTTTTGGCGATGAACACCGCCAGCGTGCAGCTGCTCCCGCCTGTGACGCTGATCGCGGTGATGGGCCTGGCGGCGGCGGACCTCTTCCTGCCGATCTTCCTGGTCACGCTGATCTCGCTGGGGGTGGCGATCACCGCCGCGACGCTGCTCGGGAAGATGCAGGTCTTTAAGAAGACCGACCCGATGCGGCCGAACAACCCCAACGCACAGAAGGGGGGTGCGGCATGATGGAAGAGATGCGTATCTATCAAGACTACCTGGCCGCGGTCATCATCCCCCTGATCGTCATCGCCATCCCGATCTACGGCATGTGCCGGCGTGTGTCGGTCTACGAGTCCTTCGTCGAGGGTGCGAAAGAAGGCTTCAAGGTCGGCGTGATGATCATCCCGTACCTGGTCGCCATCTTCGTCGCGATTAATATGTTCCGCGCCTCCGGCGCGATGGGCGCGATGGAGGACTTCCTGCGCCCGGTACTCACAGCCATCGGCTTCCCCCCCGAGGTCCTCCCGATGGCGATCATCCGTCCGCTGACCGGCGGGGGCTCCGCGGGCGTCGTCGCCGACCTCGTTCAGGAGCACGGGACAGAATCCATCATCACCCAGATGGCGGCCACCATGTTCGGCTCCACCGAGACGACCTTCTACATCCTCGCCGTCTACTTCGGCGCGGTGAATATCAAGAAGACCCGCCACGCGCTGCCCGCCGGGCTGATCGCCGACATCGTCGCCATCTTCCTGAGCGTTTATATCGTCCGCCTGCTGCTGGGCTGACTGACCGATCCTATTTACTCTTTTCAGGGCCTGCTTAGATCATGCCAACACCACAACCCCGCCGATGTGTCTCGTCTTTCCTGTTGCTTGCCGTACTGGCTGTGCTGCAAGGCTGCGCCTGGGGGCAGCGGGTCGATTCGGCTTCGCCGCACGCCGAGCTTGCCGGGAAGATTGATACGATCCTGCACCGCCTGGACGACACCGGCGCGATCGTCTCGGCGCGCTTCCTGGAGGTCCCTTCCGGTAATGTTATCTACGAAACCGACAACACCGACTACCCCTTCAAGCCCGCCAGCAACATGAAGCTGGTCATCAGCGCCGCGGGGCTCGACCACTTCGGCGCGGACCACACCTTCAAGACCTACCTCGCACTGGACGGCGACGACCTCTGGATCATCGGCACCGGCGATCCCGCCACCGGCGACCCCGTCATCGCCAAACAATACGGCGGCACGCCCACCACGATCCTCGACAACTGGGCCAAGGCGCTCAAAGACCGCGGCGTCACCGAGATCAAAGGCGACCTGGTCTACGACGGCCTGGCGCTCGACGGCTACGACGTCCACCCGACCTGGAACCTCAGCGACCTGCTGCACTGGTACGCCGCGCCCGTCTCCGCCCTCGCCTTCAACGACAACTGCGTCGATATCACCGTCACCCCCGGCGACGACGACCAGCCCGCCAGCTACACCGTCATGCCCCCGGTCGAAAACATCAAAGTGATCAACACCACCACCTCCGGTGGCGACGAACACGCGCCCAGCATCATCAAGCTTCCCGGCGGCAACATCTACGAGATCTCCGGCCCCGTCACCAAGGAGGCCGCCCTCAAAAGCAAACCCATCGAAAACCCCGGCGCGTTCTTCGCCGACGCACTACGAACCCATCTAAAGTCCCACGGTATCGAGGTCCTCGGCAACATCCGCGCCGCCGAAGCACACCTCGACGGCCAGCTCGTCCCCGCCGAAGAAAAAATCGTCGCCTTCCATGAATCCAAGATCGAGGACATCCTCGCCCGCATCAATAAGCCCAGCCAGAACCTGTTTGCCGAGATGCTTTGCAAAGCCACCGGCCGAGACTACCGGCTTGAGCACGGCAAGGACGAGGCCGGTTCCTGGCTC
>CBDUNP010000077.1:0-10504 GCA_965368605.1 uncultured bacterium
CAGGTAGATCACGTCCTTGGCGATGTTGACCGCGTGATCGGCGATGCGCTCGATCTGTCGCGCGGTGTTTTGGATCCGGATGAGCTGAGGCATCTGATTGATGTCCTCACGGACCAGACGCTCCACGATCACATACACCTCGCGGTGCTTGTCATCGACCATGTCGTCCATCCCGCGCACCTCGTTGGCGAGTTCTTCATCGACGTCGACCAAGGCGTCCAGTGATTGCTTGACCATGCGTTGAGTCTGATGGGTCATCTCGGTAAGGCCGAACGGCCCGATGTCGATCGAGGGGAGCTCCGCGAGCGCCAGGCACTGCGACGCCATATTCGAAGCGAGGTCGCCGATGCGCTCCAGTTCGCTATTGATCTTCAGAACCGACACGATGAAACGCAGGTCCTGCGCCACGGGCTGATGCAGGGCCAGCGTGGCCAAACATTCTTCCTCGATATCAATCTCCATCAGATCGATCTGCGCGTCCTGATCAACCACCTGCTCAGCCAAATCGGTGTCGCCATTTTCAACAGCACTGATCGCACGCTGCAAAGCCTGCTCGACCAAGGCACCTTCCGCGAGGATCATGCGTTTGATTTTATCGATCTGTTTATTCAACAAGAGGGACATAGAGGCGCTCCGGGCCGGGGCTGAGTTTATCCAAATCGGCCGGTGATGTAGTTCTGAGTCTGCTCGTTACGGGGCTTGGTGAAGACCTGTTCGGTTTCTCCGAACTCGATCAGCTCGCCCTGGAACATGAAGGCCGAGTAGTCCGAAGCTCGGGAGGCCTGCTGCATATTGTGGGTCACGATGGCGATGGTGTAGTCGTTGCGTAGCTGAGCCATCAGGTCTTCGATGGCCGCGGTGGAGCGTGGGTCCAGCGCGGAACAGGGCTCGTCCATCAGCAAGACGCTGGGGCCGACCGCGATCGCGCGTGCGATGCAGAGCCGTTGCTGCTGCCCGCCGGACAGGCTCAGGGCCGGGGATTTCAAACGGTCTTTGACTTCCTCCCACAGAGCGGCGCTACGCAGGGATTGCTCGACAACGTTGTTAAGTTCGGTGCGCGACATGCTCATGTGCAGGCGTGGTCCGAAGGCGACGTTGTCGTAGATGCTCTTGGGGAACGGGTTAGGCTTTTGAAAGACCATGCCCACGTGCCGGCGGAGCTCGACGACGTCGGTGGATTTATCAAGCAGGTCCTGACCACCGAGCTTTAGCGTGCCCTTGGCCTTAGCGCTGGGGACCAGGTCGTTCATTCGGTTGATCCACCGAAGGAACGTGCTCTTGCCGCAGCCGCTTGGACCGATGAAGGCGGTGATGCGTTTCTCGGGGATGACCATGTTCAGGTCTTTGAGTGCGTGGAAGTCGCCGTACCAAGAGTTAAACCCGGCCACCTCGATCGCAGGCTGCGCGTTGCCCACACCATCCGCCGCCCCGGGGCTCTGCTGAGACTCGCCCGGCATCTTAGGCGGGACCGTTGTCGTGATCGTTGGCTGCATGGTGTTCACTTTCGGTATGTCAGGTATTGTAGCCGACATGGTCAGGCCCCTGTAGACAATTTATCTCTGGAACTTCTGGCGGATCACCACCGCGACAGCGTTGAAACTCAGCAGGATCGCCATCAAAACGATGATCCCGCTGGCGGCGACCTGGTGGAAGTCGGCCTGGGGTCGGCTCGCCCAGTTAAAAATCTGTAGCGGCATCGCGGTAAAGCTGTCCATCAGGTGTGACGGTGTAAAGGTGATGTAGACGATGCCGGCGAGCATCAGCAGCGGCGCGGCTTCACCGAGCGCCCGGCTGATGGCCAGGATTGCGCCGGTCATGATCCCGGGGATCGCGGAGGGCAGGGTCGTGCCCCAGACCATCTGCCAGCGCGTCGCGCCTAAAGCGAGCGCCCCCTGGCTTAATGAGTCGGGAACGGCGCGGAGTGATTCTTGTGAGGAGATAATAATGATCGGGAGAACCACGAGCATCAGCGTCAGCCCGCCGGCAAGGACGCCCCGGCCAAGTGGCAGTTGCAGGTAGTACCACGAGCGGTCTTCGACGCGGTTCACCCGGGCACGGCTGCGGACCTGCCCGGTGACCGGCTCAGACGGGCGCTTGGCCATGAGTTCAATGGTGACTGCTTCGCCCGACTCGGTCACCATCACCATGCCGTCTTCGAGCGTGATGGTTTCGGCGTCGCGCTCGGCGGGGAGGCGAAGGGTCGTCCCGGTCAGGTCGTAGACCTCGTCGTAAAAACGGCTGCCGATCGCGTGGCTGGGGTTAAGCGACGTGCCCATAAGCCCATACATATTGGCAAAGACGGTCAGGCCGAGGATCCCGTAAACAACCGAGGGGACACCGGCGAGGTTAGTGATATTCAACTGCACGAAGCCGTGGAGCTTCGCGACCAATTTCTGCGTAGGCTTGTACTCTTCCAGAAGGATCGCGGTCCCGACGCCGATGGGTACGGCGGTGGCGGCGCAGATCGCACAGATAAAGATGCTGCCGATCATCGCCGGCCACATCCCGGCGTTCTCGGGCTTGCGCGAGGGGAGCCCGGTGAAGAACCCCCAGTCCAGGTACTTGTAGCCCTGAACACCAATCGCGGCGAGCAGCAAGGCGAGCAGGCCTAACGAGAGGCCGGCCGCGAAGATACAGACCGCCAGAAAGACCCGGTCGGTCCACACACGCCGTGCGCGTCGGCTGCTAACGGAGGCTGGCAAACTCATTCGTACACCTGCCTATACTTAAGACGCACGCGGTGCCCGATGAGCGTCAGCAACAGCGTCATCACGAAGAGTGTGGCGGCGACGGCATAACTGGAGAAGTATTCGACGCCGAAGTTGCTGACGTCGCCTGTAAAGATCATGACCATATATCCGGTCATGGTCTGAGCCGGATTTCGGGGATCGATCGCTGCGGCCGGGTCGTCTGCCAGGGGGATGGGCATGGAACCGGCGGCCAGCGAGACGATCATGGTCTCGCCGACCGCCCGGGCGATCGCCAGCAGGAAAGCGGCGATGATGCCGGACAACGCGGCGGGGACGACGACCTTGACGGAGACCTCGAAGCGGGTGGACCCCAGACCGTACGCGCCTTCACGCAGCGCCCGAGGAACCGCACGCAGCGCGTCTTCGGACAGGCTGGTGACGATCGGGAGACACATGATGCCGACCGCGATGCCAGCACTGGTCGCGTTGTAGACATTAAACCCGTCGTGAAGCCACCGTAGGCCGGGCGTGATCACGGTTAAAGCAAAGAAGCCGAAGACAACAGTCGGGACACCGGCGATGATCTCCAGCACGGGCTTGAGCACCGCACGGACGCCGGGCCTTGCGTATTCAGACAGGTAGATCGCGGAGACCAACCCAAGCGGCAGCGCCACCATCATCGCGATGACGGAGATCAACATCGTGCCCCCGATCAGGGGCCAGACGCCGAAGTGTTTTTCCGCGCCAAGCAAGGGCGACCATCGCAGCCCGGTAAAGAACTCCCAGACCGATACTTCGGGAAGCCGGAAGAACTCAAAACTCTCCATCGCCAGGGTCGCGATGATCGCAACCGTGGTCAGAATCGAGAACACCCCGCAGAGCACGAGCCCGGTGAAGATCAATCCCTCGCGGATCGACCTGATGCTGCGGGACTTCTCACGACCACGCGGTCGGTCCAATCCTCCAACCTGTGATGTGATCTGTGCCAACAATAAAACTCATCTATCCTGGGTGAAAATCGCCGGGCGTGCGGTCAGGCTCGCCCGGCGTAAATCGGTGCTCGAGGCTTCTTTACTCAGCGGTGTAGACCGTGGTCACGGGGCCCTTGACGGGCTGCATCTTCTCGTCCCAGTAACACGAGCCCGTCACGCGGTTTTCGTAACGCTGACGTGCGGTGTCGTAGACCGTGCTGGGCAGACGGACGTAACCGACCTCGTCTGCGAGCTCCGCGGCATTTTCAAGGTAGAAGTCAACAAAGGCGTCAACCTCGGGACGGTCGGCTGAGGCAACATTGACGTAGATGAAAAGCGGACGGCTGAAGGGGTTGTACGAGCCGTCTTCCACGGTGGTGGCGGCGGGTTTGACAGCCTTGCCCTCATCATTGACCACAGCCAGGACACCGAGCTTGTCGATGTTCTCGAAGTAGTAGGCACAGCCGAAGAACCCGATCGCGCCCTTGTTGCCGGCGACGCCGGTGACCAGGACGTTGTCGTCTTCGCTGGTGCTCATGTCGGGGCGGATGGATTCTTTCTTGCCCAGGACTTCGTGGAAGTAGTCGTAGGTGCCCGAGTCGGTACCGGCGCCGAAGGCCTTGATCTCAACGTCGGGCCAATCGGCACGGACGTCTTTCCAGGTCTTGGCGGCGTGCTTTTCGAGGTAGATCTTGCGGATCTCTTCGACGGTGATGTCCTTGGCCCAGGTGTTTTCTTTGTTGATGACAATCGACAGGCCGTCGTAGGAGACGGGGATCTCGACGAACTCGATGCCGTTCTCGATGGCTGCGTTGAACTCCTTGTCCTTGATGGGACGGGAAGCGTCGGAGATGTCGGTCTCACCGATCACGAAACGTTTGAACCCACCGCCCGTGCCGGAGATCCCGACAGTCACGCGGACGTTCGGGGCTTCGCTACGGAACTCTTCGGCGACGGCCTCAGTGATGGGATACACGGTGCTGGAGCCATCGATACTGACGGCCCCCTTGAGGTTCTGGGCTTGAATGCCGTTCGATGTCCCGAGGACACCCACGGCAATCGCGGTGGCGGCTAAACATGGTTTTAAGCTCAACATTGTCTTGACTCCTAGTAAAGTGTGCGGGGTCTATCCTTTTACATTCGTTCTTTACGCCCCGATCACGTGGAATCGTAGGTAGCACGGATGAGTATGATATGAGCGTTGTGTGAGAATCGTGTTAAGACTGTATGTGCCTGAAAACACGTATTTTAATGCATTTGTCAGGCGGGAAGATGAATCCGGAACGTGCTTCCGGACCCCGGCGCGCTATCCACGCTAACACGTCCGCCGTGAGCCTCGGCGATGTGTTTAACGATCGAAAGCCCAAGCCCCGTCCCCCCCAGGTCCCGGCTACGGGCTTTGTCCGTGCGGTAAAAGCGTTCAAACACCCGCGGCAGGTGTTTCGGCTCGATCCCCCGGCCCTGGTCAGTCACACTGATCACCGCTTCGCCGTCGATGACTTCACAATGCACCAGGACCGACGTGTCGGGGTCGCTGTATTTCACCGCATTGTCTACCAGATTGACGATCGCCTGAGTGAGCAGCTGCTCACTTACCTGGACCTGCAACTCACGGTCGCATTCGGTGTGGACGTGGATGTTTTTCGCTTCTGCACCGGGCTGACAGGTCTCGTTCGCGGCGGAGATCACCGCCCAGAGCGCGACGGATCGGGTGTCCTGCAACCCCCCATCGCCGACCTGCTCGATCCGGGCCAGGCTTAACAGGTCATCCACGATCGCTGCCAGCCGGTCGGACTGACGGGTGACGATCTGAAGAAAACGCTGGGCGTCTTCGTCCTGCGCCACGGGCATCTCAATGAGGGTCTCCACAGCGGCTTTAATCGCGCTGACCGGGGTCTTCACCTCGTGCGACACATTCCCCACGAAGTCCTGACGGACCGATTCCAGCCGGCGAAGCTGGGTCACGTCGTGCAGGACCATGACCAGCCCGATCCGTCGCCCTTCATCGTCTCTCAGCAACGCGCTTTGCAACTGGATCGTATGGTCGCCCTCGCCGTTGGCATGTTCTGCACCGCTTAGGCGCATCTCGCCGGTCACGGCCGTACCCTCATCCAGCGTCCGCTGGATCACCTGATGAAACTCGGCGTTGCGCACGGTTTCATACACACTGCGCCCGATCGCATCGGCGGCATCCAGCGAAAGGATCTGCGAGGCGGCCCGGTTCAGGCTGAGGATGTTCTGCTCGCGGTCGATCGCCAGGACACCTTCCACCATCGAGGCGTGGACCACCCCTAGCTCGTTGCGTTGGCGTATCACGGTGGCGAGCCGATCGGCGAGTTGGCCGGCCATGGTGTTTAACGACTCGGCCAGGTCCGCGAGCTGCAGCGGGCCCTTGACCGCGATGCGCTTGCTGAGATTCCCCGCCGTGAAACGCTCGGCCCCGTCGCGCAGTTCGCGGATCGACCGGCTGATCAGCAGCAGGATAATCAGCATCACCACCGCAAAAATAGCCGCACCGATCAGGACCGCCACGGTGCTTGCCGCGGCCTCCTGGTGAGCGAGCAGACTATATAGATCCGTGGGATGCATATTGACCCATCGTAACCGCCCACGCCAGGCGGCGCAGGTCCAGGCGAACCGCCTGAATAATTAAGTTTACTCGCCGTAGCGGTAGCCCACACCCCGAACGGTCTGGACCTGCTGCCCCTGTTCGCCGAGTTTTCGACGCAGCGAGACGACCTGGACATCGACCGAACGATCGGTCACAGCAGCGAAACCTTCGTGCAGAGATTCAATAATCTGCTGACGTGTATAAACCCGACCCGGACGTGAAACCAGCAGCTTAAGCAGGTTGAACTCGGTCGCGGTGAGCTCGACTTTTTTTCCCCCGGCGGTGACCTCGTGGCGGTCCGGATCCAGGCGAACATCGCCCGCCTCGACCACCCCGCCGCCGCTGACGCCGCCGGCGCGACGCAGCACCGCCTGTATCCGCGCGATCAAGACCTTGGGGCTGAATGGCTTGGTCACGTAGTCATCAGCGCCGGCTTCCAGGCCACGCACGATGTCAGCCTCTTCGCCGCGCGCGGTCAGCATCACGATCGGGATGTCGCGGGTGTGGTCGGTAGATCGGATCGCCCGGCAGACCGCCAGGCCGTCAATCGTGGGAAGCATCAGGTCCAGCACGATCAGGTCGGGACGCTCCTGACGCACCATCCGGATCGCGTCCTCACCATTCTCGGCGGTCCGGACGCTGTACCCCTCCCGCGATAAGTTAAAACGAACAACCTCTAACAGGTCACGCTCGTCTTCGACCACTAACAGTGAGAATTGTTTAGTCGCGGCTGTAGGGTCCATGATATTCACGTCATCTTAATACTGGCGATGATCGATACTGTCCACCAAACGCTTACCAAAGCCTTACTCACGGGCACAATAATATTTATATCACGATCCAGGTACGGCTAATATGAGCGGTATCGTAAAACCGAACCGTTACCACCGCATTAATTAATTGTTAGCAAACAGTTAATTCTAGGTCTGGCCACGTAAACCCGGGGATTAATGGCAAAAACAGCCCAAACAAACGAAGGGGGCCCGGTTAATGTTGGCACAAATCAGCCAACCTCCGCTAACAAGCTCACCCCAGGCACCTCCACCAGATGGGTTTAGGGCTTACTAATAATGCCCGCCAGGAAGATGTTAGTTAGTACCCGCCACTCCGCCGTGTTGCGGATAACAATGTGAAGCCGATAGGCATCGGACTTACTCATAACTTGTTTTGACACCACGCCGCCACAGGGGAACGCCGTCTTCATCCTGAGCATACTGCTGCGAGGTGTGTTTCGTAGCATCGGGGCCGTAGACCTTTTCGTAGATTCGGCTGAACTCGCTGGAGAAGCTATAGGTCAACCGGTCCGTCCGGAAGGGCTCGTCTGTGATCCATTCCGGCGTGGTTAAGCTCGTGACAACTCGATCATCACGCCGGACTTCCGCGGTCACGGGGCCCGGCTCCATCAGGAAGCGCGACACCGTCATCCCGGCAGAGACCTGCCTGGGGGGAAACCCGTTCACCGTAAGAACACCCGGCTCAGACAACAGCGTGATGACTTCGATGCCATCATCGAGCCCCGGCTCGCCAACCGCTTTTTTATTGCGGATCGAGATATCAAACGGGGCGGGCCTGATGTCGGCCGAATACTTCTTGAAGAAGACGACCACTGCATCACTCGGGCCGCCGTCTGCACCACGCCACTGCGCCAGATAGTGCTTCATCAGAACCGAGAAGCCGAAGTTGTGGTTGATCTCGGGGGCCAGGTGATGCCCCTCGGGGTAATCGTTCCAGGATGTGAAATTGATCAGGGGCGAGTCCAGTTCGACCGCCATCGTGAGTTTGTCGCGGAAGGTCTGTGTCAGGCCCAAAACCTGCGCGTGCCGTTCGAGTTGATCGGCCCCCATCGCCGAGGCCCGCTGGGGGGAATGAACCATGGCGTAGCTGTCTTTGGGGTGGACTTTTGAGCCGTAGAAATCCGGGTGCACTTCCTGGATATACGTCCGCCCACGTGCGCGGCACTGCTGAGCCACACGCTTCCACAACGCGAGGTCCTCGCCGACGGAACACCAGCCGTAAACTGCGGGGAAACTGTCGAGCACCTTCTCGACAAACACCGGGTCCTGCGGCTGATCAAGGTGATAGAGGAACGCGGCTTGCACCCCCGCCACTTCCGCGATCTGCTGGTACAACCCGGCGGCTTTGTGAAGCAACTCGGGGCGATCGCGGATCTCCCAGTGCCTGCCGTCCAGGTCCTCGTTCACGATCGCGTCGGCGAGCCAGGTGTAGATCAGGTATCGGCCGTCGGGGGTCTTAAGCCAGCGATCGCTGTGGCCGGAGCGCTCGATCAACGAGCCCAGGTGCGAGCCGAGCGTCTGGACTTTCTCCTGTGTTGTCATGTCCAACCCGCCGTAGGGCGCGATGCAGAGGGTCAGCTTGAAGTCCAGATCGTTTTCTTTGGCGGCGTCAAAGAAGCTGAGAATGAAGCGGTCGTATCGGTCTCGAAAAGCTTTGTCAGGCCCGAACGGATAATAGAAATTGAATCCGTCGACGCCCAGCGCCTTGGCGGTCCGCATCTCAAGCAGGGCCGCCTGCTTTATCGGGGGCAGGCCGTCGGGGTACAGGAGCATCGGGACGGGGAGGGTTTGGTAGATGCCACCGATCGCGGCGGTGCTCCCGTTTGGGTCGTAGTAGTCGCTCGCCATCCAATGGCTTGCTTCCCCTTCGGGCGTGGGGATCATCCCGGTCATATAGTGTGCGATCACGAGCTTCTTATCCGCGATGGGCCACGAAAGCTCGGGGTGGTCCTTAGTTACCCGAGCGGTATCAACGCCCGGCATGGCTGTCTGTGCCTGCGCAGGACCGGCGTGGCCCCCACCACACCCCAGCAAAATCAGAACCCCCGCCAGGAATGCCAGGCCCCTGAGCTTGGCCGAATGCGAAATGGTGCGAGTCAGTTGTTGCCCCATGCTCCAGCCCACCCATCCTTCACCATGCAGAAGATTGCCCGACATAGACGATCAGATTAGTCTTATGCTTGAATCAGGGGTATCAGGACCATCGTGAGGCAAGCACCCGAATACTCACAAATCACCATATAGCGTTATTGCTCTATTATCAAGTAGAAAAGAGACTCGATCACTCTTACAGGTGAAACAAAATCGCGTTATTCATCTAAAAACGCGGATTTGGTCGACATCTTATAGCTTTTGTGATATAATATAAGCTGACTGGAAAAGCAGTTCAATGCCGCCGAACACCAAATATCACGAGGTCATGGACATCATCTGGCGACGGATCGAGGCCGGTGACTACCTGCTGAACGACCTGCCGGGCGAGCGCAAACTCGCGGCCGACACGGGCGTGAGCTACATGACCGCGCGTAAGGCGGTCCTGGCGATGATCGAGGAGGGCAAGCTCGCCCGCGAAGCCAACGGGAAGCTGTATGTGGACCCGAAGGCTCGGCGGCGCAAGAGCCGGCTGGACGTGGTGTTTCTCTACCCGGCCTACCCGTCGGATCACCTGAATCACTGCCGACTGGTCGTGACCGAAGTTGCCAATCAATCGGACGTCGCGATCCGGCCGGTGCAATATGTGCATTGGGACGACCCGATTATCTGGGAAGCGTTAACCAGCGCGGACGGCGTGCTACTGATCCCAAGCACCGAGTCGATGCCGGACCACGTGACGGACCGGTTTATTGAGAAGCGCAACCGGCTGGTGGTTTTTGACGGGGACTGGAGCCATCACGGGATCCCCTCAATCCGGCTGTTCCCCTGTTCGCACATCGAAGCACTGTTTGAGTATGTGTACCGGCTGGGCCATCGCAGGATCGATTTCCTGAACAGCCAGGGACACAACGAAGAGATTAACCGCCGGGTCGGGCAGTGGCAGGAGTGGTCGCTGCGGCGCGGTGTGAAGGGTGATATCTGGGACGAGCCCGCCCCCCCCTTTACAGACCCGACACCGTTCGCGTACCGGCTTTCAAAGCGGCTGCTGGATTCCTGGGACCACGACAACGGGCCGACGGCACTGATCTGTTCGAGCCAGCCGGCGGCGGTGGCGGCGATGCGTGCGTGTTACGAGCAGGGCCTGCGCGTCGGCCACGACCTCTCGATCGTCTCGATCAACATCGTCAACGGCCGATACCTCTGCCCGTCGCTGGCGGGGCTGGATATGCCGGACGTGACCAAGAACATGGAACAGGTCTTCGAACGGTTCGCCGAAACGGAAAAGGATTGGAAGGGCTCAACTCTCCTGGAGCCCAGCACGCCCGTGCTGTTTGAGGGCGAGTC
>CBDUNP010000078.1:0-10491 GCA_965368605.1 uncultured bacterium
GGGGTGACAGAGAGCGACACGGCAAGCAATGATGCGAACCGCTCTAAGTTGAAACCTCAAACAGTGTTCGCCCGCGCCTTAGTCCGGCATGGCGACGGTGTCATTGACCTCGACCTCGAGCAGGTATTTCAACAGGTCAGCCTGTTCGAGTTTGGTCTTGAGGCTGACGGCCTGCTCGGGGGTGAGCGAGCCCAGCGGCAATCGGCAGGCGTGGCCCATCGGCAGGTCGTGCCAGCTGAGGATCTCCTTGATCGCGGAGAAGATCGGGAACTGCACGAGTATCTCGACCAGCCGGACCGACTTGAGCTGCCAGGCGCGGGCGGATTCCATATCGCCCTGCTGAAACGCGGAGATGACGCGGTGGTAGATTGGGGCGGCGATGTTGTAGGTGCTGCCCACGGCGCCCAGCGCGCCGCCTGACAAACCGCTGAGCAGCATCTCGTCGGAGCCCCAGAGGACCTCGAACCGGCGGTCGAAGCTCTCCAGGCAGGACTGGAACTCGAAGACGCGCTGGTCAGTGAACTTGATCCCCGCCATGTTCGGGATGTAGCGGTCAACCTTGTTGAGCAACTCGCTGAGGTCGGGACGGACGCCGGTGAAGCCCGGGGCGTGGTAATAGTAGAACGGCAGGTCCGATGCGCCCGACGCGATCTGCCCCATGCATTGAAGCAGGCAGTCGACGGTGTCGCACTTGAAGTAGGACGGGGCGAAGGCGGAGACGGCGTCGGCACCGACCTGCTGCGCGTGCGCGGCGAGCTCGCTGGCTTCCTTGAGGCTGTTGTGGCCGACCTGAATAATCACGGGGATGCGCCCGCGCGTCGCGTTGACAAAAGCCTCGGCGACCTGCCGGCGCTCGGCGCTGGAGAGGCTTGCGCCCTCGCCGGTCGTTCCCAGGACGTACAGCCCCTTGATACCGACGCGGATCAGGTGATCGACGTAAGCGGGGATAACCGACAGCTCGATGTCGCCGCCATCGATCATGGGGGTGCATGCGGCGGCGACCAGGCCCTGGATTCGTTCGTGCTTGTCCACTGAAAACTCCTTATCACGGCGAGATCAACCCGCCGTCAACAATAGCCTATGCAGGCGTTTGACTCTGCCCCGAGGTATGGATGGTGAGTCCGTCCAGGTCAGAACGACTGCCCGGCACAACATAGCTGATCAAATATCCGATCACAAAGCATGCGGAGATCCCGATCGCCGCGTAAACAAACCCATTAATGTCTGTAAAGATCGGCAGTGCAAACATCACCAGCGCGCCGCCGATCAATCCGGCCAGGGCCCCGAAGGCGCTGCACCGGACCGTCAAGACGCCCAGTGCGAACAGCCCGCCGAGCACACCCATGAACAGGCCGATGACTTTCACAAACTCATCGAACAGGCTCTTGATGTCCGGGTGGATGAACATGATCGCCAGCAGCGTGCCGGCGGTGCCGAACAAGAGCGTCGTCACGCGGGCGGCGTTGAGGTAGCCCTTCTCTGACTTCATCATGTTTAGCGGGCGGAAGAAGTCGACGGTCGCCGCGGTGGCGGTCGAGTTCATGCTGGTGGAGATCGTAGACTGTGCCGCGGCGAAGATGCCGGCGACGATCAGGCCCGCCAGCCCGACGGGGACCTCCTGCACAATAAACAGCGGGAGGATCTGGTCGGTCGTGTAGGTCGGGTCGAGCTTGGCCGGGTTGTCCCGGTAGTAGGCGAACAGCGCGGTGCCGAGGCCGTAGAACAGCAGCGACGCCGGCACGGCGAGGAATGCCGCCAGCCAGATCGACTGCGCGGCCCGCTTGATGTCCGGGGTGGTCATGTAACGCTGCACCACCGCCTGGTCGGCGGTGTAGCTGGAGATGTTCTGACCGATCCCGCCGAGGATGACGATCCACAACGCCAGGTAGGCGCTGGTAGCGTCCATGTGGAAGTTGGCCATGTGGAACTTGTCGTATTCAGCCGCCTGTGTCATGGCGCCGGACGCGCCGCCGTCGGTCCCCATGACCGCCAGGACAAAGCAGAGCAGCGCGCCGCCAAGCAGGACAAAGGTTTGGATCGTGTCGGTCCAGATCACCGCCTCGACCCCGCCGAGCGTGCTGTAGACGATGCTGAGCACGCCCATGATGAGCACGCAATTCAACGGCGAGATCGGCGTCACCGACGCGAGCGCGAGCGCCGACAGGGACATGACGATCGCCATCCTGAACACGTGGAACAGCATGAACAACAGGCTGGCGAGCATGCGGACCAGGCGGTTAAACCTTTTCTCCAGGTATTCATAAGCGCTGGTCGCGTCGATCCGCCTGAAGAAAGGCAAGGCGATGAAGATCGCGATCGGTGCGACGACCGGGATCATCATGTTGCCCAGGAAGTACACCCAGTCCTGCGCGTAGGCCTTGGCGGGGATCGCCATGAAGGTCAGCGAGCTGAGCATGGTCGCGAAGATGCTGCAGGCCGCGGCCCACCAGGCGACCGACTGGCCGCCACGGAAGTAGTCGTCGGTGTTCTTGTTCTTGTTCATGAAGAAGAAGCCGACGCCCACCATTGCCAGCAGGTACAGGACCAGGACCACCAGGTTCATCGCGCCGAAGGAGCGCGAGACCTCGACGGGGCGGACACGCCAGATCGCGGTGGTGCGTACGCGCGGGCGGACCTCGCCGGAGGCCATGACGATGTCACCGCCCCACTTCACCGCGTTGGTCGTGACCTGGTTGCTGGGGATCGCTCCGGCGCTGATCCACGTGTCGGTGATGGTGTGATACGCCCAGGAGGTTTTGGGGAAGCCCGGGTGGTCGTCGCGCAGTTCGTCGGCCTTGTGAAACAGCGACCCATCGGCCCCGCTTAGCACAAAGATGTGCGACTGCCCGACACCGATGCCGGCCCCGGCCATCACAGACACCGGCGCATCCGTGCGCTGCCGCCAGGGGCTCTGATACTCCCCCGCCCCGGTGTACTGACCGGTCGCGGAATCGTAGGCTTCGGCGTTGTAACGCTTGGGGTTGAACTCGTAGACGTCGCGCAGGGGGTCAATCGTGCCGTCCGCATCCGCGAGCCGACGGCCGCTGATGACGTAGATGCAGTCATCGAACCCGTTGTGCTGGGCGACCACGAGGTTGAACGCGCGTGCCGGGCCGGGCCAGGTGGGCAGCAATTCCCACTTTAGTGATGCAGCGCTCTGGGCGGTGCCGTCGTACTTGGACATATCCATCCGCCAGAACCGGTCGCTGGCGGAATCGAGCCCGGCCCCGGACTGTCCCCCGGCCACATAGATGGTGTCGCCGATCATCGCCGCCGCCATGAACGCCATCGGCTCGGGCAGCGCGGGGAGCTCGGCCTGATCTATCTTCTTGGCCGACGCGTCCCAGGATAAAACAAAGACATCCGCGAAGACCCGCTCGGCATCGTTACCACCGATGCAGATCAGCCCGTGTTTCGAGGAGACCGCCCCGCCGTAGGCACGTGCCCGGTCCAGATGAAACGGCCCCTGCCACTTCGTACCTGGCTCGTTGTCAGGCAGTACCCAGATGGTGTCGTGCCAGACCTTGCCCGCGTCCCAGATGCTTTGACCTGCTTCGGTCGGGAAGTTGGCTCCCCCGGCGACGATCAACGCGTCGCTGGAGACCCCGACGTAAGGCCCCGCCACACCGATACCGTCCGGGAGGTCGGGCATGGCGTCCCATTGAAGAAACGCTCGCCCACCATCCTCCGCAGTGTCTTGCGCCAGCGCGGGGCCGACGGCCAGACCGATCGCGGTCAAGGCAACAAGTAAAGCCAATAGCAATCGCTGATGTGACAATAAGGCGGATGAACGGTTCGACATAAGCTGTAGGTTTCCAAGTGTCGGAGATGTTGACTATCCACCAGGCGAACGTAAGCGGGCACGAGTTGGGCCCCGGACCCCATCGACTCGGCTGCACCTCGCCGGAATCTCCCGAATGCTCAACGCCACAGTGACCGGCCGGACCCGCTGGCACCAGCCTCGAATCCAAGACTGAAACCCGGGCTCAGGCCACCACTTCCATGCCGCGAAGCACCGTCCTGCCAACAGCATAGTGTGAATCGACCCGGCACGCAATCAGTATTTCTATTTTTTACGAAATATATGCTTGGCCCCTATCGGGCCAATAACGCAATAAACGCCCCCGCACGGCCAAAAACCGCCCTCGAATCGACCGGAACAGGCCCTACAACCCGCCCCGCAACAGCGAATCCCCGCCTTCGGGCCCCGCCAGCAGGCCGACACGCCCCACGCTGCAACCATAAGCATTTATTTGATTTGCGCTTATCGACACAACAATAAATCTTGACAATGAGAAATTATAGGGTATCGTAGCGTTCCTACGAAGGATGCCACGCCAGACAGGCGGGCGGGCCGGCTGCTAGGCTGGTCAGCATGAATGATTCACTCGGAGGCTCGCAGGCTGTGCCGTCACTACAAGGCAAGACCGTGGTAATTGTCGGCGGGACCGATGGCCTGGGGCTTTCGGCCGCGCTGGCGTGCACCCGTGCGGGGGCGCAGGTGATCGCGGCCGGCCGGGACGACGACGCGGCCAGACGCGCCGGCGACGAACTCGGCGACAGGGCCCGGGTACTCACCGGCGATGCAACCGACCCCGACTTTGCCGTACGCGCGATCGGGCAAGCTCAAGAAACTTTCGGCAGCTTCGACGGGCTGTACCACGTCGCCGGCGGCAGCGGACGCGCAAGCGGTGACGGCTGCCTGCACGAAGTGACCGATCAAGGCGTCGACGCTACGCTGAGCCTGAACCTGGCGAGCGTGATCTATTCCAACCGCGCCGCGGTTCGCGCGTTCATGCAAGACAATCGACGGGGCGCGGTGCTGAACATGGCAAGCGTGCTGGGCAGCCGCCCCTCCCCCACCTACTTCGCCACCCACGTTTACGCCGCCGCCAAAGCCGGGATCGTCGGGTTCACACGGAGCTGCGCCGCGAAGTACGCGCCACTGGGCATCCGCTTCAACGTCGTCTCCCCCGGCCTGGTCGATACCCCGATGGCGAAACGCGCCGCGGGCGATGACACGATCCAGGCGTTCATCAAAACGAAACAACCCCTGGACGGCGGCCGTATCGGCAAGCCCAGCGACCTCGACGCCGCGGTCGTCTACCTGCTGTCCGACGACGCCTGCTTCGTCACCGGGCAGGAGCTGGCGATCGACGGCGGATGGGGCGTCAGTGACGGCCAGATATCAGACTAAACCCTCACCCTTAGAAGTAACCCCGGAAACCCAAGGAATCAAGCCATGTCAGCCACTCAGGACCCGCCAACACTCAACGCCGCGGGCAAGTATTTCGAGAGCACCATCGAGCTGCTGAATCAGATCAGAGACACGCAGATGCCTGCGATCGAAAAAGCGTCTGAGCTCTGCGCCGACCGCATTCACAAGGGCGGGCTGGTGTTTATGTTCGGGTCGGGGCACTCGGCGATGATGTGCGAAGAGATGACGCCCCGGCAGGGCTGTTACGCCGGGTTTATCGCCATGGTCGAGAAATCCACAAGCAACCACCACGCCATCATCGGCAGCAACGGCCTGCGTGCGCCGCTGTACCTGGAACAATATGAAGGCTACGCCGAGCAGATCCTAAAGAGCTTCCGCTTTGGTGAGCACGACGTGCTGTGGGTGATCTCGACCAGTGGGATCCGGCCACTGGTGATCGAGATGGCGATGGGCGCGAAGGAGCGTGGCATGCCGGTGATCGCGATGTGTTCACGCAACCACTGCGACAAGGCGAAGTCCGGCCACAGCTCGGGGACCAAGCTCACGGACCACGCCGACGTCGTGCTGGACAACAAGTGCCCGTCGGGCGACTGCGCGGTGGAGGTCCCGGGACTGGAGTGGCGGACCGGGCCGGTCTCGACGATCACCGGCGCGATGCTCGTGAACATGATCCGCTGCCGGACCGCGGAACTCCTGATCGAGAAAGGCACGACACCCGACCTGCTGCCCAGCCATCAGTTTGTCGGCAACACCAGTGTCGAGGAACAGCTCGAACGCTTCTACGAATCCTATCGGCGCAGCTTGGCCCACCTGTACACCTGACACACCGCGACGGCACCAACGCCATCGAGTATTCCCATGCGTTCTATCGGGATCGACATCGGCAAGACCAACGTCAAGGCTGTGACGCTTGACGGTTCCGGCCAGGCCATCGGGCAGGAAGAAACGGCGACCCCGAATGATGCCGGGGTGGTCGATGTGGTGCGCGCGATGATCCGCAGCCAGATGGACGCCGACGGCAACAAGCCGAAATGCCTGGGGATCTCCGCGCCGGGGCTGGCGTCGCCGGACCTGAAGATGATCGCGGCTCTGCCCGGAGGACAACCCGCGATCGAGGGGATCGACTGGTCCAAGCTATTCGACTGGCCGACGCGCGTGCCGGTGCTGAATGACGCGAACGCGGCGCTATATGCCGAGGCACAGTCCGGCGCGGCGGCGGGGCATCAGCACGCGATGATGCTGACGCTTGGCACGGGCGTCGGCGGCGCGGTGATGGTCAACGGGCAACTGGTCCACGGCCGAACCGGCAAGGCCGGGCACCTGGGACACATCAGCATCCACCCCGACTGGGAGAAGAGCATCCTCGGCATGCCCGGCAGCCTGGAGTACGCCTTTGGCGACTGGAGCGTCGGACAACGCACCGGCGGGCGATACGACACGACCAAAGACCTGGTCGATGCACACACGTCAGGAAACGAACAGGCCACACAAGACTGGCTTGATGCGATCCGTCACCTGGCGCGCGGGATCGTATCGCTGACCAACGTGCTGGACCCGGAGGTGGTCGTGATCGGCGGGGGCATCACCAAAGCGGGAGACACGCTGTTCGCGCCTTTAAAGAACGCGGTGGCGGAGCTTGAGTGGAACCCGACCGGGCAGCGGGTGCCGATCGTGCCCGCCCAACTCGGCGCAGACGCCGGCGCGATCGGTGCGGCGCTGTACGCCAAAACCCTGTGTGAAAGGGAGGCGACGTCGTGATTGAGTGCCTTCGCCATGACAAGATACCCACGCTTTGTGAAGTCGATGTCGCCGTGGTCGGCGGCGGGTCGGCGGGGTGCTGCGCCGCGTTGGCCGCGGCGAAAGGCGGGCGGAAGGTCGCACTGATCGAGCGTTACGGCTTCCTGGGCGGGACATCGACGCAGATCCTGGACACGTTCTACGGGTTCTTTACACCCGGGGATCAGCCGCGCAAGGTCGTCGGCGGATTGCCCGACAAAGTAGTCGATCGGCTCGACCGCAGCGGCGACATCTTCCTTCGCGCCAATACCTACGGCGCGGGCACGGGCGTGACCTACAACCCCGAGCGACTCAAGCTCGTGTGGGATGAGCTTCTGGCCGAGGCAAGGGTCCGGTCGATCCTGCACGCGGCGCTGGTCGATGTCGAAACCGACTCCAGCGGGACGATCACCGGTGTATTCGTCTGGACCAAAGGCGGGTTTTTCCGTATCGGCGCAAAGCGATTCATCGACGCCTCCGGCGACGCGGACCTGTGCCACCTGGCGGGCGTGCCTTACGAATTAGCCGGGGAGATTGATCCGGCACAGACGCTGACGACCACGTTCCGCATGTCGAACGTCGACCTCGAGAGGTTCGAGGACGCAGGCGGCAAAAAGATGTTGTCTGACAAGATGGGCGAGGCGATCGACTCGGGCCGGCACATGCTGCCGAGGCGTGCCGGCAGCGCCCACGCGATGGTGCAGGCGGGGTGCATCGCGACGGTGGCGGTGCGTGTCGCCGACGTGGACGCGACCGATGCGTTGCAGCTGGGCGACGCCGAACGCGAAGGGCGCCGGCAGTCGTTTGTGTATGAAGCATTCCTGCGTGACATGGTGCCGGGCTACGAAAACGCGAAGATCATCGGGCTTTCACATCACATCGGCGTGCGTGAGACCCGGCGGGTATACGGCAACTACCGGCTGACTCGCGAGGATTGCCTGGAAGCAAAGCAGTTTGATGACGCGGTCTTTCTGTGCGGCGCGCCGATCGAAGACCACCGGCAGGCGAAGGACGGGACGTCGGAGACGGCCTGGGCGTATGTCCGGGACAGCCTGGCCTACGGGGTGCCTTACGGCACGCTGGTGCCGCGCGGCCGGGACGAGCTCTGGGTCGCCGGCCGATGCTTCAGCGCGACGCACGATGCCCACGCGTCTTGCCGATCGATGGCCCAGACCATGAGCATGGGGCAGGCCGCGGGTTTTGCCGCCGCGATGTCACTGGACGAAGACTGCGGCGCCGGCGCGGTCTCGCCGAAGAAACTCAGAGACCTGCTGCACGAGGCAGGCGTCCCGCTGGAGATCCCCGGTGATGCTTGCGACGTGAGCGCCGATGCGTGGCCGAGGCTTAAAGCAGAACAAGGCACACATGCCGACCCCACCCGAGCCTGATTGCCTGAACCATCATGATCTACCAGCCCTCGCCTAATACCCCCCGCGAAGAAGCGTCTGACGACCCGGTCATCCGGACCGTCCTGGGCGATCTTTCAGCAAACAAGCTCGGCATCTGCGGCGCGCACGAACACATTATTATCGACAACTTCTATATCGAAGACTGCTTCCCCGAGTTTTTCTTGAATGATGTGCCCGCCGCGTGCGTTGACATGGAAGCATTCCGGGACGCCGGGGGAGGCTGGGTCGTGGACACGATGCCGACCGGTGCCGGGCGCAACGTGGCGAAGCTTCACGAGGTGGCTGAACGCACCGGCATCCCGATCGTCTGCCCGACAGGGGTACACCTGGCGATGTATTACCCCCCCGACCATCCGCTGTTGAAAATGGATCGGAGGGCGTTGACGGAGCTGTTTATCCGCGAGGTCACGGTCGGCGTCGATGACGGTGAAGGCATCTCGGATATCCGGGCCGGCGTCATCAAGGTCGCCGGCGGTGAAGACCACCTCAACACGTTTCAGCAGGAAGTGTTCATCGCCGCGGCGCAAGCGCAGGCACGGACGGGCTGCCCGATCATCACGCACTGCGAAAAAGGGACCGCCGGCCTGAAGCAGGCGGCGCTACTGGAACGCCACGGCGCGGACCTGTCCCGCGTGGTCCTGTCGCATTGCGACCGTGTGAACGACCTGTCTTACCACCGGGACCTCTTGGCCACCGGCGTTCGGCTGGAGTACGACCAGCATTTCAGACAGATCACTCGTGGCGAGCCGTGCCATACTGTGAAACTCCTCGCCGCCCTGGCGGATGACTACCCGGATCAACTGGTGGTCGGGATGGACATCGCCCGCCGACGCAACTGGCAAGGCTACGGCGGCGAACCCGGGCTGGCTTGGCTTGCCACCGCCCTGCCCGCCCTGCTTGCCAACGCCGGGCTGGATCAGCCAATCATCGACGGCATCATGGTCCGCAACGCCCGCGCTGCGTATGCCATGCGAGCCCCCCAACCCACCGCCGAGCCCCAGGCAGACCGTCAGGCGTGAGCCGTTGAGGAGGGAACCCTGCTTCCAGCACCAGGATCAGCGCTTTTTGCCCCAAGCCCCATATATTTTTATTTTTTTAGATATATTTATGCTTCACTTCGCGACAGCCCGGGCCTGAGGCCCAATCCAAAATACAGCCCCAAAAAGGCAGTTTTTTGCCCTGGCCAGCCTGCTAATCCGCCTCAACGCCGCCTGAAAGGCTGACTCGCCCATGATATTTGCCCATTTTTACCCCCCAAATACCCAATATTTTTCTATTATAATAGAAATATCTATTGATTCCCCACACCGCGGGGTTATACTCGGGAGTGCAAATAGTCGTGCTTAACTGACTTAGCCCCAGTTCACGGGGAGGCGTCCAGGCCGGGCACGGGCAATCTAAATAAATACTTGGTGGATACCTCTAACTCATACGCCCTTCGATCAGGATATTGATATGCAACGATCCGCTCTATTGCTGCCGGTACTGCTCATCCTTCTTATCAACCTGCCCGCGTCGGCGGCGGGCTCGTGGCGGTTTGTCCACGGGGGCCAACCCGACAACGCCCGGCAATTGCCCGGCCCCTGGCAGGCCAGCGGAGGCGCGGTCGTCGGCGACCAGATGGGCCAGTTCCTCTTCGGCGGGGTCAAGCTGCTGGAAGGTGATGTGAGCGTGAAGCTGCGGATGTCCATCGACAAGTTCAACGGCACCGCGACCGCCCTGGTGCTCGACGGCAACAACTACGTCGGCTTCGACTCGAAGAGCGGCGCGATCTTCCTGGAAGGCCCACGCTTCGGTGCCGAGAAAAGCATCCGCATCGGCAAGCGCGACGACCTGATCACGCCGGGTGTCCCGTTCGACTTTCAGCTCACACGGGTCGACGGCGCATTCAGCTTCTACATCAACGGGAAACTGCTGCGGAAGCTTGACGACCCCGCCAAAGCGTTCGGCACTGTTGGCGTTCGGACACACCGCGCGAAGATTGCGGTCTACGAGTTCTCGGCCGAGGGGCAGGCAGAGGCACTGCCGGCGGGTTTTGCATTTGATCAACCAACCGTGAAGTTTGAGGTGCCTGATTTGACGTCACTA
>CBDUNP010000079.1:0-10478 GCA_965368605.1 uncultured bacterium
GGGATTGGCACTGGGGTCCGAAAGTTGACGAAAGCTGGATTTACAGCGACACTTACGGGATAATCGGGGGGTCGTTTTGGGGGCAAGGTTTGCTGGATCAACGCCCGCTTAGGCGGGCTAGGGATGCTGGCTTTGATGGCTGGCTCATACTTGTTCATTCGGAGTATTTCACATGGCACGTGCGCGAAGTGGTGGCGGATCGGGCTCGGCTTGGGCGTTGGTGTTCTTCGGGGCCGGCTTCTTTATCAGCCTGCTCCTGGCGATCGTCTTTTACACCCAGGTCAGCGGTGCCCGTCAGGGCCAGGAAGCGGCGGAAGACAAGCTGGCTGAGTTTGCCAATCCAAGCGAGCAGAGCTCGCCGGAGATCGATGCGCTCAAGGCCGGAGGCGGCTCGGTGGTTGGGGCGCTGATAGAAGAACGCAACGCGCTGCGTACCCTGATCGCCAACGACCCGGGCAAGACTCAGCCTGAGATCGAGGCCGCGGCCGGGACGCTGGGTGTGGCCGGCCGATCGCTGTTCCCCGAGGTTGCACGGCTTCAGAACGAAGTAGCGGGCTTGCAGGAGCAGAACGACGCGCTGAAGCAGGATCTGGCCAACGCCAGCGCTCGCGCCGATGCCGCCGAACAGGCCAAGGCCGACCTGGACCAGAGCTACAAGGACTCGCTTGCTAACCTCGGCGCGACGGTCGATCAGACCGGCGACGCACTGAAGGCCACGCAGACCAAGATCCAGGAACAGAAGAGCACACTTGACGGGCAGATGGCTGATACTCGCAGCGAGTATGTCTCCCAGATCGCTGCACTCGAAGAAGAAATCAACAAGCACAATCTTGAAATCCGTCGGCTATTGACGCTCGTCGATGAGCTGAGCCTAAGCAGTGGCCAAGACCCCGGGCCGAGCAACCTGACCCGTGCGGACGGGCGTGTCGTTTCGGTCATCGGTGGGCGTCCCGAGGTTTATATCAGCCTGGGGCGTTCCGATCGCCTCCAGATGGGTATGACGTTTGAGGTCTTCGACTCCAACGACCTGGTCAAGCTCAACGAGTACGGGCAGGTCCGCGGCAAGGCGACGGTTGAGGTCGTGAGCGTGGACGAGGCGGCCTCGGTCGCACGGATCGTCCGGTTGGACCGTGGGCAGGCGGTGGGTGACAACGACCAGATTGTGAACCTGGCGTATGACCCCGAAGCGATCCAGAAGTTCTACGTCTACGGCGACTTTGACCCGGATGGCGACGGCGTTGCAGACGCCGATGGCCGAGACCAGATCGTCAGCAAGATCCGTCAGTGGGGCGGCAAGGTGACCGACGCACTGACCTACGACGTGGACTTCCTGGTGCTCGGTGCCGAGCCCCCGCTGCCAACCCCGCCGCCGGATGGCGAGGTCGATCCGGTGAAGATCGCCAAGTATGTCGCCGAGCAGCGTGAGTTCGAGACGTACCAGCAGCTGATCGGTGAAGCGCGTTCGGCGTCGCTGAACATCCCGATCCTGAACCAGAACCGGTTCCTGGCCCTGGTGGGTCACTACGACCGCTAAGCCGACCGGCACCGATGGCTCAAAACCAAGGACCGATTGCAGTCTGGTCGCAGTACCTCGCCGCCCGCGTGACGGCGATGGGGCTGACGATGTTCGATATCGATGCGAACCTGCGGACCGCGGCCGGGATCGGCCGGGCGATGTACGCCTGGGATAAACGCCACCGTGAGCGGGCCTGCCGGAGCATCTCCCTGGCGTTCCCGGAATGGTCGCAAGCCAAAGTCGAAAAGACCTGCCGGGGCTCGTTCGAGCACTTCGTGCAGTTGGCGATCGAGGTCTGTCATACGCCGCGGGTCATCAGCAAGGACTCGTGGGCCAAAAGGACGACCACGGGGAACCTCGGGCCGGCGCTTGAACTGCTCAATGCCCGCAAGCCGGTGATCCTGTTGACCGGGCACCTGGGGAATTGGGAGGTGCTGGGCTACCTGCTGGCGGTGATCGGGTACGAGGTGGACGCCATCGCCCGGCCGATCGACAACCGGCTGATCAACGACTGGCTGCTTGGGATCCGTGAGAACAAGGGGATGCGGATCATCACCAAGTGGGACGCGACCGAGCGGATGCTCGGGGTGCTCGGTCGGGGCGGGGCATTGGGGTTTATCGCGGACCAGAACGCGGGGGACAAGGGCATGTTTGTGCCGTTTTTCGGGCGTTTGGCCAGTTCGTATAAGTCCATCGGGCTGCTGGCGATCAGCCAGAACGTGCCGGTGGTCTGCGGATATGCCCACCGGATCGGGCCGGGGTTTCAGTATGAGTTGGGGGTCGCCGACGTGATCCAGCCGGACGATTGGCAGGGCAGGGACGACCCGTTGTATTATGTGACCGCGAGGTACGCCCGGGCGATCGAGACGATGGTGCGGATGCGTCCCGAGCAGTATTTGTGGATGCATCGGCGGTGGAAGAGCCGGCCCAAGCATGAACGCAAGGGGGCGGAGATGCCTTCAGCAATGCGGCGTAAGCTCGAGTCGCTGCCCTGGATGGACCAGGCCCAGATGGACCGGTTGAACAGCCCGCCTGCCGAGGCAGAGAATCCCGCCTAAGATACCCATGGCCCTACCCAGAACCTGGGAAACCGACGGGCCGTTGATTGATAGATGTACCGCTGACAATCCAGACCCGAGCACGCAGACCCGGGCAGGCCGATCCGGCGTCACTAAACCATGAAGACAGAGAAACCAGCATGAATCCGATGACTGATGAAAACGAAGAATTACGCTTAGAGGCGACCAAAGTCCTGATCGTGGACGACGACCCGGAGGTGCGTGCGGCGATCGATCACGCGTTGCAGGCCGAGGGCGCGTTGACCCAGTACTGCGGCGACGGGAACTCGGCGGTGCGTATCTGTGAGTCCGAGCCGCCGGACCTGGTGGTGCTGGACATGATGCTGCCCAAGCGTTCGGGCTTCCTGGTGCTGGACAAGATCAAGCAGATCGAGAACGCCCCGATTGTCATCATGGTGACGGCCAATGAGGGCCGACGGCACCAGCAGTACGCCGAGACGCTGGGCGTGGATGGGTACATCCTCAAGCCCGTCCGGTTGGAACGGCTGATCACGCTGGCCCGGGACCTGCTGGACGCAAAATCGGGCTCCGGGGAATGACCCCGGCGCCGTTGCGAATCCAAGCCTGGGCGCAGGTGCCGGATTCTGGCCCTGGCAGGCGGATATAAAGCCGGTCGGTTTTCGCTTAAGTCCTGTTGGGATATACTAGTGGGGCGTGTTTTTCGTGATCGTTACGGGTATGTAAGCCGGTGACGGGACCGATGACGACCCGGGGCGTCCGTGGGCAAGGTTACAGCGGGTGTCGATCCAGGGGCTGACCGCCCGAGGCCAAGCATTGGAGGTGTCATGATGAGTGCAACCCGAATGAGTGTCGGCCTGAAAGTTCTGTGTGTGGTTGCTTTGCTGGCGGTGTCATCGCATGCCGTGGCTCGTGAGGCGGTGGTGACCACGGTGGACGGTCGCAAGCTCTCCGGGGAGATGCTCAGCCAGGACGAAGTCACGGTCACGCTGTTGATCTCCGGGATCAAGACCCCGATCCCACGTCGATCAATTGAAAGTATCGAACTCAAGCCCGAACCACGTGAGCAGTACCGGCAGATGCGGGCCGAGCTTGAGAACGATGACCTGGACGGGCGCTACCGCTTGGCTTACACGATGTATGAGAAGAAGTGGTTCGACTTGTCACTGGCGGAACTGAACGCGCTGGAACGTGAGTTCCCCGACAGCGACAAGGTCCGAACGCTCAAGGCGGTGGTCCAGTCCAGGATCGACCGAGAGAATGAAGTCGCCGAGCGTCGAACCCCCACCGAGGCCGCGGCGTCCGGGCAGGACAATGTCAACGTCGTGACGGAAGCACCGGGTAATGAGCAACTGCTGACGCAGGAGCAGATCAACCTGATCCGCGTGTATGAAGCGGATCTGGATGCCGAGCCTAAAGTAACGGTCCCGCCGGAGACGATCGAGAAGCTGTTTCAGACCTACGCTAGCGACGACCGGCTGGTCAAGGATCAGCGTGCGTTTCGCCGGCTTCCCGGGCACGAGCAGTTAAACATACTGTTTGACCTTCAGGCGCGTGAGCTCTACGGCGACGTGGTCATCCGCCAGGACTCCCCCGCGATTAAGGCGTTCCGTTCGCAGCTTCATCAGCGCTACGCCTTGAACTACTGCGCGACCACGGGCTGCCACGGCGATAAGTCCCCCGGCGGGCTGTTCCTCTTCCGTATCCAGCCCAATAGCGACGAGACCGTGTACACCAATTTCTACATCCTCAACCAGATGCAGAAGACGCAGGGCGCGATGATCGATCGGGATCAGCCAAGGCGGTCGCTGCTGCTGCAGTACGGGCTCAAGCGTGACGCCGCCGCGACGCCGCACCCGGAGGTGCCGGGCTGGCGGCCGCAGTTTATTAATGAACAAGACAAGCGATTTGAGGCCTACGTCGAGGTCATCGACCAGCTCTGGAAGCCGGCGCCCGAGTACGGCATCAGCTACCGGCCGCCGGTCTTTGAGGACTCGGTGTCGGCTCCGGTGGAGCCCGCAAACGCAGAATAATGATGCGTTGGCCGTGAGGCGGACGCGAGATAGATGTTTAATCAGTGCCCGAACAAGCCGCCCGACCCGGGCATGATTCGTGAAGCGAAAGGACGACCCTTGTCAAAGATTCTCCCCACACTGCTGATGCTGGTGACCGCCTTGTGTCTGGTGGGCTGCAACAGTGAAGCGTCGGAGCAGGCCGAGGCGCAGGAACACCTGGACATGGCGCTGGTGATCCTGAACGATGCCAACGCCGGATATATCCCTCAAGAGGGAGCCTCCGGCGGTGACACAGACCTTCAGGGGTTCCGGCAGCAGAAGATGCAGGTTGCGATGGAGAGCCTCAATCATGTGGTGGCACTCAACGCGCCGGCACAGAAGGTGCAGGCCCTAAGCAAGCTCGCAGAAATCAACGCCTCGGCGGCGCTGCGCGAGGCCGGCCTGGCCGCGGATGAGAACGCGGTCCTCGGCGGACGTTCCACCTCCCTGCAGGGCTACATCATGGCGTTGGAGGGATCCTCCAGCCGGTCGGCAGAGCTAGAACCGCAGACCGAAAAGTCCTTGACCAAACTCAAGGAAGAGATCGAACTACAGAGCACGGAGCTCAATAAGCTCACAGCCGAGGCGGACGAACTCTCGGGTAAGCTCGCCGCGGTCAACGAGAAGGTCCAGGCTTTCCAGGCCAAGGCCGACGAAGGCAACGCCCAGGCTCAGTCGCTGCGTGAGCAGGCTTTTGTGACCAAGGGCGACGCGATGTACGACCTTCAGGACCAGGCGGCCGACCTTGAGCGTCAGGCGGCGATCGAGTCCGCCGCCGGCGAGCAGGAGCAGGTCGTCGCCAACGACCTGGCGAGAAAGCTTGCCCTTGCCGAAGCCCGCATCGCGACCACGAAGCAGCTGATTGAAAAGCTCAACGGCCAGGCAACCTCAACCCGCGCCAGCACCGAGCGTCAGGCCGACGCCTCCGCCGAGGCGCTCGCCGCGAGCCAGGAAGCGGCGAATACGCTCGCCGAAGAGTTCGACCAGATCGTGTCGGTCCACGAGAACGCGATCCAGAAGCGTATGACTGACGCGGGCACCAAGATCGATCAAGTGGTCAGCGACCTGAAGCAGGCGGTCCAGACGGCCCAGAGCCTGCCGGACCGCAAGGAAGCCTCGGCCAGCACGCCGATGGCCCGGCTGCAACTGTTGGCGGCGTATGTCGACCAGGCGCATATCTCCAGCACCCACGCGATGTACTTAGGCGATCTGGCCGGGATGGCCGAGTCGATCGCACTAAGCCTCCAGCGTGTCTCACCTGAGCAGGCCGAGACTTATCAGCAGCGTGCCGACGCATTATCTGAATCACAGAATGCCTTGAAGGCTAAGGCCGACGAAGCCATCGCCGCGGGCCAGGAACTGGCATTGGAACTCGCACCCGAGGGCTCGACGCTTGAAGACGGCGACGTCACCGCCATCGCGCTGAAGCAGATGGATCGGTTGGATGCCTACAGCAAGCTTGGCGAGTCGTCGGTGACGCAGTAAGAGGCGTCGCTGATGTGTCGAGTTAAGACACACCCTCGATCAATACAGGAAACTAAGGCCCCGGTTCATTACCGGGGCTTTTTCATTACATCGTCAGGGGCAGGTCGGGTTCGATGAGCGGCGCTTAGAGCGTCTTGCAAAATGACTTGCCGTCGTTCCCGCGCAGGCGGGAATCCAGTTTGGCCTTCACCGGGGCTCGATCTGCGCGGCGGTGATGAGGAGCGGCCCGGTAAATAATAATGCACGTCGTTTTAGTCACGCGCCGATCTGCAGTTCGGTCAGCGCTGTCGAGGTGTCATGGGAGAATTGGAAGACCTTGTCCAGCCCCGTGGTGAGGAACACGGCCCAGACCGAGTCGGGTGGGGCGGTCAGGCGTAACTGAACCTCGCGGTCGATCGCGGACTTGCGCAGGCGTAGCAGGGCCGAGAGGTTCGAGCTGCCGATATGCTCGATGCTGGAGAGGTCCAGGATCAGGTGGGGCATCCGATCGGGCGCGAGCGCACGTTCCGCGAGGTGCTCCATGTCCTCGGTGAAGGCGGGGTCGTCGTTGAGCCGGACGACCCAGATCGTATCTGACCACTTTTGTATCGACACGGTTCACGCCCCTTTGAAACGGTTGGCTTACACCGATCTATACGATCGGATCAGCTCTGGGGTTCGTCTGCTACTCCGTCGCTCTCGCCCTCGGATTCCGCGACCCGGGCCACGGCCACCAGGCGGTCACTGGAGTCGATCTTGATCACGCGGACGCCCTGGGTGTTCCGCCCGATCCGGCTGACGGAGCCGGCATTGATCCGGACGATCATCCCGTTGAAGGTGATGAGCATCAGGTCATCCTCGGGGACGACGGTCTTGAGTGCGACGACCTTGCCGTTGCGCTCATTCACGACGATGTCGCGTCGGCCCTTGCCGCCTCGGCCCTGAGGCCTTGTCGAGCCGTCTTCGCTCCTGACCAGGTACTCGCTCATCGCGGTCCGCTTGCCGTAGCCGTTCTCGCAGACGGTCAGGAGGTCGGCCTCCTCGACACCGGCGGGGACTTTAACAAGCCCGACCACCCGGTCGTCGCCGGCCAGGGTGATCCCCTTGACGCCGCTGGCGTTTCGGCCCATGACGCGGGCGTCGTTTTCGTCGAAGCGGATCGACATCCCGTTGTGCGTGCCCAGCAGCAGGTGGTCGTTGCCCTCGGTCCAGGTCACGCCGATCAGCGAGTCGCCCTCACGGAGATTCACGGCGATGATGCCGGAGCGATTGACGTTGCGGTAGTCCTTCAGGGCGGTACGTTTCACCAGGCCCAGTGACGTGGCGAACATCAGGAAGTTCTCGCCCTTTTCAAAGTCCGAGATCGGCATGAACTCGCAGATGCGTTCGCCTTCCTTGAGTTCGATGAGGTTGACGATGGCCCGGCCGCGTGCGGTGCGTGCCGCTTCGGGGATCTCGTAGACCTTGATCTTAAAGACCCGGCCGGTGTCGGTGAAGCACAGCAGGTCGTCGTGCGTCGAGGCGACGAACACCTGCTCGGTGAAGTCGTCTTCCTTGCTGCGTGCCCCGATGACGCCCTTGCCGCCCCGGCCCTGCACGCGGTATTCCTCGACCGGAAGGCGTTTGACGTAGCCGGCGTGGGTGATCGTGACCACGACCTGCTCGACGGGGGTCAGCGCCGCCATGTCCAGCTCACCGACCTCGCCGGCCTGGATCACGGTGCGGCGGTCGTCGGCGTACTTACGCTTAAGCTCGGCGGTGTCTTCCTTGATGATGTCCAGGACGCGCTGCTGGTCGGCGAGGATCGATTCGTATTCCTCGATCTGCTCGATCAGCTTGGCGTAGTTACTCACCAGCGTCTCGATCTCCAGCCCGACCAGTTGGATCAGCTGCAGGCGGCCGATCGACTCGGCCTGGACCCGGCTGAGATACACGTCGTTTTCTGCCGAGACCTTGAGTAAACGATCGGGGATCTGTGGGGCCGATGGGTGGCTCGCCGGGATACGGAAGCCGCGTTTGATCAGTTTCTCGATCGCCTCTTCACGGGTTCGGCTCTCACGGATCAGCTTGATGACCTCGTCGATATCGCAGACCGCGTAGATCAGGCCCTCGATCCGGTGGGCCTCCTGCTGAGCGTGCCGCAGGCGGTAGGCGGTCCGCCGGCGGATGACCTCGATCCGGTGGTCAACGAAGTAGCGGATCAGCTCCTTGAGGCCAAGCGTCTTGGGCTGGCCCTTGACCAGGGCGATGTTGATGATGCTGAACGTCGATTGCAGCGGCGTCATCTGATACAGCTGGTTCTCGACGACGTGCGGGTCGGCCCCCTTCTTGATCGTGATGACGACACGCATGCCGCCTCGGCCGGATGACTCATCAACGATGTCGGAGATGTCGGTGATCCGGTCGGCTTTTCGCAAGGCGACGACCTTGTCCACGATGCCGGCGTTCTTGCTGACCTGGTAGGGGATCTCGGTGACGACCAGCAGGTCCCGGCCCTTTTTGGTTTCTTCGTGGTGGATCTTGGCGCGGACGGTGACCTTGCCACGCCCGGTCGCGTAGGCCTGGGCGATCCCGCCCTTGCCGCAGATGATCCCGCCGGTGGGGAAGTCCGGCCCGGGGATGTGGCCCATCAGGTCGATCAGGCTGATGTCCGGGTCGTCGATCAGAGCGATGATCCCGTCGCAGATCTCGCCGAGGTTGTGGGGCGGCATGGAGCTGGCCATACCGACCGCGATCCCGGTCGAGCCGTTGATCAAGAGGTTCGGGAACTTGGCGGGCAGGACCTTGGGCTCGTCGTACTGCTCATCGAAGTTCGGCTGCCAGTCGACGGTGTCCAGCTTGAGGTCTTCCAGCAGCTCGACGGCGTGGCGGTGCAAACGGGCCTCGGTGTAACGCATCGCGGCAGGGGGGTCCGGGTCGATCGAGCCGAAGTTGCCCTGCTTATCCACGAGCAGCGCGCGGGACTTCCAGAATTGACCCATATTGACCAGGGTCGGGTAGATCGCCCCGTCGCCGTGGGGGTGGTACTTCTTCATCGTCTCGCCGACGATACCGGCACACTTGCTGTGCTTCCGCCCGGGGGTGAGGTTCAGATCGTTCATCGCCACGAGGATGCGCCGCTGCGAGGGCTTGAGCCCGTCGCGCACGTCGGGTAGGGCCCGGTCCACGATGGTGCTCATCGCGTAGGTCAGATAGCTCTCGCCGAGCTCCTGCTCGATCGGATGGTCCACCACGCGCCCGGCGGCCTGGGGGGACATCTCGGACTGAGGCTCGCTACCGGGATCGCCGGGAACCTCAGGACTATTTGGGTCTTGGATATCGTCGCTCATGGGTCTGATCGGTCCTGATTATGCGGTCTTTCCGGGCCCCTGACGCCCGCTTTCTCAAGGGGATATTGTACCTGTTTTCAGGGGGGAAAGCGACCCGCGAGCCGGCTGGTTAAAGGCGTAAATGTCGCTTGAATCAGGCCAGATGATCGATCGGTTTGCCACACTCCGGGCAGGTGTCTGACGTCGTCCCGTGCAGGTCGTACTTGCAGCCCCGGCAGCCAATGAAGTTGCGGATAATAGCAGTGCGGAAGTTGTGCCAGTCGGTAGGGGAGTCGAACATTGGCGATGCAAAGAGATGAGAGTTCGTTCGATCAAGCAATATCAATACATAACGTTCTGTGATGATTGCCTGTTTTACAAGGCTCCATTTCATGAGTGTGTCATACTCGTCGCTTTTATACCGGATTCCTTCCCTAGAGAACGTCCATGTACCACAAGACATACCAGAGGCTTGGTGCTTCCTGATGAGATACCAACTACTCACATAAGGATGTATGAACGCAAAGTAGATTGCTATTAATGGTAAGGCGGGCAGTATGATGCCTTGCCAGGATATATCGTCTACAAATAAAACTATCCCCAAGATTTCAACGATGACGAGTAATGGTACGGATATAATCCAAAATGGGGTTCTGACGCGCACTCTCCCTCTGATCAACGAGGCATGGCCGTAGTCTCTGGCCCGCAGCCAGCCGCTAGCTTTGATCTCATCATCAAACGGCCAGATCGCGTCCCGGGTTTCAGGGGGTTTGATAGACATGCCTGGTTGATTGTATCGCATTGAGGCAACTGGGTCCTGGGTTATCTGCTTGGCGAATCTCCAGCTCCCGACTACACTGCCCGGCTCGAAACTAACCTTAAAGCACCGGATATAGCCCCCAACCCCGACGAAACATCCCATGGAAGCAGGCATAGTAGGTCTCCCGAATGTTGGTAAATCCACGCTGTTTAACGCGCTGACGGCGGCGGGGATTCCCAGTGAGAATTACCCGTTCTGTACGATCGAGCCGAACGTCGGCGTCGTCCCCGTCCCCGATGGCCGACTCGAAACGATCCAGAGCTTTATCAAGACCCAGAA
>CBDUNP010000080.1:0-10450 GCA_965368605.1 uncultured bacterium
CGCTGTGTTTCGCGGACATCCTGACGATCCGTCGCATACTCGACGCCCTGTCCGATCGTGCGTTTGTCGCCAGCCTGTTCCAGCAGGCCGACCTGGACATGGCGGACACAAGCACGGAACACGGCGGCGTCCTGCTTGACCTTGACGGTCAACTCGTCGCCAAACCTTTCTTCCCGGTGATCCGCGCGCACGACCAGAAGTTCTTCTCATCCGATGCACTGGTCAAACAGATGTACACCGGCGTCGCCCATTACCACTTCCACGCCCAGCAGCACATGAACGAGGCCTTTGCCGGGCCGGGCGTCGGCGACCTGAAGTTCGTCGAGAGCCTGCGCGCCAACGCAGTCGTGTTCACCTTCATTGATCGCGACACGCTCGGGGTGGACTACTACCAGCCCGGCGGAGTCGTCATCGACCTGGGCGTGATCCGACGGTAGCGCCGTTTCGTTAACCTCAAGTACACCATTCGCGCCCTAAACCACACGCGGCATCGATCATCTGTTGCGTTTCCAGCGGGGGCCTGTGGTCCAGGGGCAGGGGGTTGGGGGCGTTGAATGTATGGCCCGCCCCCGGAATGATGGTGTACTTAGCGTCGGGGCGTGCGGCGTGCAGTTCTTCGGCTTCGGATAGCGGAACGGTGGTGTCGTCCGTGCCGTGGATCAGCATGACCGGGCACTTGATGTCCGCGATGGCCCGGCGGGGGTCGTGCCAGGCGGGGTCTTCATCGATCTCATCCTGCCAGATGCGTCCGACGTAGAGTGTCTGCCCGGTGCGTGAGGATGGCGATGCGACCTTGCCTGCGCGCCTGAGCATGTCGATGGTTTCGGGGTCGAGTCGGCTACACGCGCTGGGGGCGGCGGCGGTGATGACACCCGCCAGACTCTCGCTCACACCCGGATCGCCCGCGGTGAGCAACGTCGTGACACCGCCTCGGCTGTGGCCGAAGACCACGATCGGCTTGCTTGCCCCCGCGATCGTGCCCCCGCGGACCGCACCGATGACCCGATTGAGGTCGGCGGACTGCTTGCGCCATGTATCGCGCTCAAACAAGTCGGGTTTCTCGAACGTGTCGATGTGATTAGTCATCCCCGAGTGGGAGAAGTTTAAGCGGTGGGCGATCAGGCCGGCTTGCGCGGCGGCTTCCGCAAGCTGCGGGAAGAAGCCGTAGTCTTTGTAGCCCTTGAAGCCGTGGGCAATGATCAGGACGCCGATGGCAGAATCGGGGCCGCCGTCTGGCGCATGGGTGTTGCCGAGGATCGGGTGATCCTCGTAGCCGGGGATGGACCAGTCGGTGATGTTTGGCATGGTGAAACTCATTTCGTTGATGCGGGGGATGCCTGCCAATCTTCATGCGTGATGGCGTAGCGTTCGTGGTCGCGCCACTGGCCGTCGATGAACAGGTAGCGCGGGGAGAAGCCTTCGTGACGGAAACCCAACGAACGAACCAGACCGATCGAGGCCTCGTTGTCAGGCTGGATATTGGCCTCCAATCGATGCAGCCCCAGCGGGCCGAAGGCCTCGTCGATCACAAGCATCATCGCCTGCTTCATCAGCCCTCGGCCGGTCATCGGGACAAACCCGTAATACCCCAGGTAAGCAGAATTAAACGCGCCGCGGACGATCTCGTTGAGGTTGATGCAGCCGACCATCTCGTCAGCATCACTGACCGCGATGTAGCTGATGTTCTGCTCCCCGTCGTATTTCGTGACAAAACTGCAGAAGTCTTCCGGCGTCCCAGGCGGCGTGACCCAAGGACGATGCAAATCACGGCTACGCTCCACCGCCTCACAGAATGTGGCCGCGTCGTCGGTGTTCAGGCGTCGTAGTGAAACCGGCATATCAGAATCCAAGATCTTCCTAATGTATCCTAACCTATGAGGGACTATAGAATTACATTAATGTTAATTGTTCCCGGCCATCCGAGACTCTGTTTCATCCTTAAATGCCCGGAACTTTCAGTCTGTAAGTCGTTATCTCCATATCGTAAACGATAAAGTCGTGTTATCGTGTAACCGAATCTTGGAGGAGGAGGATTACCCCATGCTGTACAGCAGACGGACGTTAGGCGCAATAATGCTTTGTGTACTGACGCAGGCCACAGTCACTTCCATGGCCAAAGCCGAAACGATTCATTGGCATTACACCGGCAATATTACCACGATATTTGATAACCTGATCGATGCGCCGATATCGATCGGCGAGCCGGTCCGGTTCGATATTTCTTTTGATCCGCTAACCCCCGATGTTAACGGTCTCTCCGGTGTTGGCGACTACCTGATGTCGGGTGACGCCGCGAGCATCCGCATGACAATTGGGGGCCACACGAGCGATCCCGTCACGATGTATCGGATCACAGTGATTGAGCAAGGGTGCTGCGCGGCAAACGATCAGTTCAATTTCCTCAGCTTCCCTTCCCAGGGCAGCCTGATTGAAATCAATTTCCCCGGATTTATTGGCGATGCCGAGTTGGCACTCTTCTTCCGACGGAGAATCGATCCAATTACCAATGATGAACTGCCGTTGAACCAGCCTGACCCGGCAGACTTCTACGATGTACGCTTTGGGATCCGCAAGGGGCCATCCAGCGCGCGTGTATTAAGTTTCAATGGAAGTCTTGACGCTCTTCCAGAGCCGTCTGGTTTCACTTTGACGGCGCTTACAACGCTAGGATTGTTCATGCGTCGGCGAGCCTGATAAGCCGTGAAATATGCATATGATGTGTTTTTGTGGGTGCCACGGTCATGGTTGATATCTGACATACCGAAACTTAATATTTAGTTTGTTGATTAGGCATCATCAAATGAGAGAGGAGAGAGCTATGCCGGGATTCCGGAACGTCTTTATCGTATTTGTAGCGTTCTGCGCCATCCACACTACACAGGCGGTCGCTGCGCCCACGCTGGTCTACGATGCGCTGAAAGAGCAGGGGCCTACAGGGGGACAGGGGCTTGGCTTCTACCTCACAGAAATCGGACAGACGATTACATTGGCCGGGTCGGAACGAGAGATCGTGTCGTTTGAGACCGGATTCATCTATAACACCGACGTTAAGTTCCAACTCAAGTTCTACAATGTCGAGGGCCCGTTCCTGATCCCCACAACCGAATTCTGGACCAGCCCGGTCTACACGATCGATTGGGACCCACCGCACGCGAATCGTGAGAACTTTAGGATCGACGTTCCGAACGTCGTCGTCCCCGATACCTTTGCTTGGGCCGTAGCGTATGCCGGCGGAAGTTCCGACGGCTATTACAGCCTCAGGACCGGGGAAGAACCCACGGTCGGCGAAAGGCAACTCGCGTGGGCCCGGATTACAGAAGAGTCGGTCAGCAGCTACATCGGTTGGGAAGTGGGGGACATGGCCTACAACCAGTTCCAGGTACCGTTCGCCGCAAAGTTTTTAGCCGTACCCACGCCTTCAACCACCTCGATCCTGATCGCGTCTGCCCTCGCACTGATCAGCAGGATGCGTAGGGAAAGTCTAGGAAGGGCTACACTCGGTAGCTGATCTTCCGTCTGATGCGCGAGCATCAATGCACGGTACGGGTTGTGTTAAATCAAGCCAACCGTTCGATCACCGCATCCGCGAACTGGTCGGTGCCTAGGTCGCCGCCGAGGTCGCGGGTTTTCTGGTTGTCTTCGAGGGCCTGATTGTAGGCGTTCTTGATGGAGTCGGCGGCCTTCTGGCAGGCGGTGTCGCTGTTTGTTTCCGCGATGTGGTTGAGCATCATGACGGCGGACATCAGGAGGGCCAACGGGTTGGCGACACCCTTGCCAGCGATGTCGGGGGCGCTGCCGTGGACCGCCTCGAAGACGGCGTCGTTGTCGCCGATGTTCGACCCGGGGACGACGCCCAGACCGCCGACGAGTCCCGCGGTCAGGTCACTGATGACGTCGCCGTAGAGGTTTTCCATGAGCAGGACGTCGAACTGGGTGGGGTCCTGGACGAGTTTCATACAGCCGGCGTCGATGATCTGGGTCTCGTAGGGGAAGTCGGCGTAGTCTTTTTCGTGGACCTCTTTGACGCAGTCCAGGAACAGGCCGTCGCTGAGTTTCAGGATGTTGGCCTTGTGGAAGACGGTGACCTTCTTGCGGTCGCGCTGCTTGGCGTAGGCGAAGGCGCGCTTGGCGATGCGGGTGCAGGCGGTGCGTGTGGCGATCTTGAGGCTGGTGACCACGCCGGAGGTGATCTCGTTCTCGACGCCGGAGTACAGGCCTTCGGTGTTCTCGCGGAAGATGACCAAGTCGACATCGCTAAACCGGGTCGGCACGCCGGGGAGGCTGCGGACGGGGCGGATGGCGGTATAGAGGTCGAGCTTCTTGCGTAGCTGGACGTTGACGGAGGTGAAGCCCTTGCCGACGGGCGTGGTGCACGGGCCTTTCAGGGCGACGTGGTGCTCGAGGACCGCGTCGATGGTGGATTGAGGCAGGACGTCGTCGCCGTCCTGCAGCGCGGCGAGGCCTGCGTGGTGCTCGTGGAACTCGACCGGGGCTTCAGCGGCCTTGAGGACTTTGAGGACGGCGTCGGACACGGCGGGGCCGATGCCGTCGCCGGGGATCAGAACTGCTTGGTGTGTGGTGGACATGTGGGCCAGTTTAGCGAGGTGGGCAGAAGTTGCACGTCAGGGAAGCCTGATCTGTGATCGCTGAAGTCTGACGTTGGGAAGGGGAGTGAATTGAGGGTGTGGGGATAGCGTTGCCGCGAGGTGCGGCTTTAGAGAGTATGTTCTGATGAGGTGAGTCAGGTGGTTTGTTGGGCGGCTTGCTGGCCGGCGGCGCGTTCGCGCAGCAGGTCGATGCGTTCGCGGACTTCCTCGGCCATGCGGGTGTTGGGGAAGTCGCGGATGATCTGCTCACCGACGCGGATGGCCTTGAGCCATTCCTTGTCGTGGACGGCCATCTTGAACTGCACGCCGAGGTTGTCGCGTTTCTTGCCGATCACACCCCGGGCGACCTCGCGGAAGGGCTCGGCCTCGCGCTCGGTGAGGTAATGATCCAACTCGGTGAGCAGGGCGATCGCGCCGTCGACGTCGTCTTTCTGAGCGGCAGCGAGGAAGTTGCGTTCGATCTGGTGCTTGTAGGCTTCCTGAGCCTCGCGGACGTACTGATCGAGCTTCTCGACGCGCGGCTGGTCGGGGTAGATACGCTGGATCTTCAGGGCGTCGGACATGGCCTGGGGGAAGTCGTGGACCTCGATGATCTTGTCCAGACGTTGCAGCAGGACGGTGATGCGTGCGTCGATCTCGCTGCTTCGGGCGCTCATGATCTGCTCGCGGAACTCCTCGGCCTCTTCGCGGTAGCCGAAGGTCGCGCTCATCTCCTGGACGAGGACCAGGGCGGCGTCGAAATCTTTCTTGGCGATATCTTCGCGGATCGCTTCACGCAGGGCGTTGACGTCTTCCTGCCGGTAGGCGATGCGTTTGGCGGTGTCGCTCAGCAGCATGCGGTCGGAGATGATCTGCAGTTGTGTCAGCAGGTCGCCGGACTCGTTGGAACTCTTGTTGGAGGGGACACCGACGCAGGCCCGGCCGTACACGCCGCAGCGGATGGCGGCGGCGATCAGCGCGTAGACGCTGGCCATCCCAAGCAGGATGCTGAAGATGTAGGCCGCATACTGGGCGACCATCTCCCCGGCGGGGTCGGCGAAGGTCACTTTCGATAACGCGATCGACGCGACCAGCGCGACAATCGCCGAGGCGATCATCAGCAGGGCCGACGTGACGAGCATGCCGTCGGGCGTGTGGAAGTAGTTGCTTTTTTTCGCTGGCTGATCGGGCATCGTGTGACCCCTGTCGTTTTATTGAGTGGTGACTGATGAGGCGTGTGTTGTGTGGCGATCAAAAAGACCCGGGGGTGGGGGCGGGCTGGCCGCCGCAATCGAACTCCGTGGGGACCATGCACATAAACTTGAGCACGTCCTGGCCGGAGTTGCGGAACTGGTGTGTCTGGTTGGCGGGGATGTAGAGGACGTCGCCGGTCTTGGCGGTGGTGTCTTCGGCTTCGTCGTCGCTGGTGCCGACGTCCGCCTGGCCCTGAAGGATCATGATCTCGTGTTCGTAGTTGTGTTGATGCCGGGGGGTGTGTCCGCCGGGCTCAACCTCGAAGATGCGCATGGCGAAGTTGGGGGCACCGTCGTCCCGGCTGACCATGAGTCGCATGGTGACGCCGGACGCGCCGGGCATGTCCATCGGGCGGGCCTGGGTTTCCTGGGGGTTCCTGATCAGCATGGCATATCCTCCGTGTGGCCTTAAGCCCCATTGTAATCACAGGTTCGGCTAAAAGCGACGTGGATTAGAGTGATACCGGATCTTAACGGCCAGGAAGCGGTCCGGGGGAGCCGTGTGTATGGATTGTGGGCTTTTTTGCGGCTTATCCGCGGTGGATGACGTTGATCTGGATGCCCAGGCCGCAGGTGGCACAGCGGGATTTGCCCGCCCGTTTACCTGCGTCCCACTGCAGCGGGCCGTCGGCGAGCATCGACCCGGCGGCGTGGACACAGAAGCCGTCGGGGGTGGTGGGGCCGAAGGTGTACTCGTTCCGCGTCGAGCAGCCCGCGACGCACTTGCCGTTGCGCCCCGTGAGCTTGGCGGACCAGCAGGGGGTGGAGGCGGGGGGCTGATTGCTCGCGGCCGGCGGGCTGGATGGAGCGGGTGAGGCGTCACCAGTGACGTCGGCTTTGTGGTCCATCGCCAGGTTCGCCAGCTCGTCGGCCCGCTGGTTCTTGTCCCGGCGGACGTGCTGGATCTTCCAGTCGTCAAACGAACGCAGCAGGGTCTTGGCTTTTTCGTAGAGCGGCTTGAGGTCCGGGGACTTGACACGGTACTGCCCGGTGATCTGGCGGACCAGCAGCTCGGAGTCGCTGTGGATGTTCAGTTTCACGCCGCCCAGTTTCTTCGCCTGGTCCAGCGAGTGCAGCAGCCCCTGGTATTCGGCGACGTTGTTGGTGCATTTCCCCAGAAAGTAGCCGGCTTCGTGGACGGGTTTGCCGGAGTCTGAATCGACGATGACGACGCCGGCCGAGGCGGGCCCGGGGTTGCCACGTGAACCGCCATCAAAATGGATCGTCAGATTGGCCAAGGCCGGTTTCCCCGAGTCTCGATAAAACAGGCACGACGTTGAGATCTAAGGAGAACGACCAGCGCCGGTGTATTAAGCTATTTCTTGACCGCGCCGAGCTCTTCTTTCAGTTCCTGTTTGATGTACAGGAACCGGTTACAGCTCGAGCAGGTGACCAGTTCGTCGGGCTTGACCATGACCGCGTTGACGCGCTCGATCGGAAGCTCCATATAGCAGCCGCCACAGGTGTATTCGCGGCGTCGGCGGTCCTGCTCCTCGATCTGCCCCATGGTTTCGCCGTCGAAGTGATCGGCGAGTCGCTCGAAAGTGTTCAGCACGTCGGCGGGGAGCAGGGCGGCCGCGGCATCCCGCTTCGCCGTTGCCTCGTCCAGCTGAACGCCGACCTCGTCCTTGGCGCTCTTCACCTCGGCCTTGGCGGACTCGACCAGCTTGGTCTGGCTGGCGACCTGAGCCTGAACATCGGCCAGCCGCTGCTTGAGCTCGTCCACGCTGGACATCTTGGATAAGGCCTGGTCTTCCAGCTTGCCCTTCTCGTCCTTGAGCGTGTTCACCTCGACGAGCATCGCCGAGTATTCCTTGTTGTTCCGGACGCTGTTCATCTGCTCACGCAGCTTGGCGACGCGCTCCTCAGCGTCGTTTGCCTGGTGCTCCAGCGTGGAGACCTCGGCCTGGGCGTGCTTGGACTGGTCGGCCAACTCGGCCTCCTGCTGGCGCAACTGATCCAGTTTCTTGTCTTGCAGGGTGAGCCGACGGGTGGCTGCATCCAGGCGGGTCCGAAGACCACGAACCTGTTGATCCAGCATGAATAAGTCGTACAGCTTTTCTTGTAGCGACACGCGGGGCTCCATCGAGGTCGAATTGATCCGAGCATCAAATTATAGCACATCAGCGGGGCTTGTGTCACAGGCCCACCCACGCTCACGCAAAGCCACGATCGAGGCAGGGGGCGGCCCCTTTGGCCCGGCGTGCCCGGGTTTTCAAGTTTGCCCGCCAGCCCAGCCGACCTTATACTCCCCGCGCCGGTCAGATGTCTTGTATCATCGACGGGCACTCCGGGGACCGGGGGGGCAATATGGGGCTGTAGCTCAGTTGGGAGAGCGTCTGTATGGCATACAGAAGGTCGCAGGTTCGATCCCTGTCAGCTCCACTTAAATAGGCCTCGTGCCTCCAAGCCAAGAAGCGATCCAGAGATGGGTCGCTTTTTTCATGCCCCTGCTGATCAGAAGTACTTCCGATAGTTTGCCATCCAAAACCCAAGGGCGATTAACCCTGCGCCGCCGTATCCGGTCCACCAGACCAGACGGCTCGACTTTTTCTGGGGGACGTCGCGGAAAGCCCAGACCAAGGCACACCACGAGAGCAGGCACCAGCCCGTGAAAAATAGAATCAGGTCGATCGGTCGGTGAATGATCTCGGCAGGGGGATCACGACGCCATCGTCTAATATCGAAAATCACCTCTCCCGTATAGAAATAACTGATCGCAAACCCGATGGTTGCTACCAGCGGAGTCAGGGCGACGATGCGTAACATGAGGAGGCTGTCTTTGGGATGATCTTCCGGCAAGGCTTCGTCTGCTGGCCTCGTCTGTGCCTGGAACAGCGGGGCCAGGTCTTGCACCGCCAACCTGGAGATCAGTTCCGGCTGGAACTGGTCTTTCAGGTAGAACAGGGGGATCGGCCTCCAGCGATCTTTGAGTGTTTCGCTGTAGATAAAGACCGTGTACCCCGGGTCTTCACGTTCATCGAAGACAAACGTACACGGGATGAAGGCCAGCTTGCCGGCCTCGACCGGGTACTCTCGGGTCTCGTCGTGGGTATACCAAGCCACTTCACGCAGGCCCATGTCGTTGAACACACGCAGGAGTTCTGCCTCGGCACGAGCGCGATAGGCGGGGAACATCCTCGCGGCCGACACGGGGGCACTGGTTGGTTCGGGCGTGTTCATGCGGTCCCCCAGAGCCGGGCAAAAACAAGGCTGGGTCGTATCTGCTTATTAGCGAAGCGAGCGTTTCGGTCGTTGTGCGCCGCCTGGCCGCGGCTATTTATCGAGGCGTGATAGCTGCTTGTGACGGGCTTAATTATACCGGGAGAGTTCGGTCCGCGCATGAAAAAACGCCTCGGGTGGCTGTGCAACACACCCGAAACGTTTGTGGGTCGGGGCTCTTAACGGGCCTCCCTGGGAGGCGACCCGACAAGACCCCTAGAAAACTACACCGATCGAAACGTATGACCGGAAGAAACTTTTACACCGCGTCATAGCGACGAAATGCAACACGCTTAGCCGTTGCGTTTGCCCCGGCTCAACAACGTCACCGCACCTAAGCTAACCAGTGCCAGGCTCGCGGGCTCGGGGATGTTGTTGTTGGAGGGCTGGTTGGTAGCGTCGAGCCAGCCGTGGAACTGCTCGCCCTGGTCTTCGTAACTCCCCCAGTGAAGCCAGCTCGAACCGGAAGCCTCAGGCAGCAGGAAGCCATCGCTGCCGTAGGCGGGGTGCAGGTAGGAGTAGGTATGGAACCAGACGCCGATGTTTTCATCGAAGCCGATGCCCTGCCAGTCACCGGGGTTGCCGTACAGGGGCACGTGTGCGTTGATGGCGGAGGTGTCGATGGTGAACGACAGGACGCTGCCGCCGGGGTTACTCACGCTTGAAGCCGAGGTAATGAAGCTCGGGTCGTTCAGCGAGGAGATGATCGGGTCGGGGGCCTGGTTGCCCGCGATAGCGGCACCGTCGAAGAAGGAGTCCGCGCCGTTCTCGCCGTTGTAGGCGTAGGCGGTGATGGTCGGCGTTGCGCCGGAGACAGACTCGAAGTAGAGGATGGCGAACTCGCCGTCCATCCCGACAGGCATCGGGCCGTTGTTCAAGACCAGGAAGAAGCCCTGTGGGAGCTGGTTGGTCCCGGGCTCGGGCTCGAAGGTGGCGACGAACGACAGGCTCTGAGCGTCGGAATCAAACTGCGTGCTGACGTAGTTGATGACGCCCGCTTCATCGCTGACGTAGATCGGGCCGGCGTTGCCATCGAAGACGGCTGGCCGATTCCAGTCGTAACTATAAACGTCCGCTTCCGCGGATTGGGCACCAAACACCCCTGTGGTAGCAAGAACCGCCGCAGACAGCGACAGCGTACGGGCGCAGGCATTGCGCAACCGGTGAGAACTAATTTGACCAGCCATCAGGACTTCTCCTTCACTCCACGCTAATAGAGCTTGCGGATTACTGAAGTCCCCTCCATTTTTACGGTAGGCGAATTATACACCATTTCACGCAGATTACACCCCCCCCTGAGGGGTTTTTGTGTTATCAAAATTGACGACATCTTCTGTAAGGCATTCACAAACAACGATATATCGATAAAAATATTCTTTGCCCTGTGCT
>CBDUNP010000081.1:0-10416 GCA_965368605.1 uncultured bacterium
CCGACCGCAAGATCATCTCCTACGATGAATACGTCAGGACCGACGGCTACAAGGGACTGAATAACGCGCTGGCGATGGAGCCCAAGGACGTTGTCGATCTTGTGAAGGCCGCCGAGGTGCGTGGGCGTGGCGGGGCGGGCTTCCCGGCGGGGATGAAGTGGAGCTTCCTGCCGCCGGAGGATGGGGGGCGTCGGTATCTGGCGATCAATGCCGACGAGTCCGAGCCCGGGACGTTCAAGGACCGCCTGCTGATCGAGTTCGACCCGCACGTCGTCATCGAAGGCATCGCTATCTGCATGCACGCCTGCCGGCTGGACACCGCCTACTTCTATATCCGTGGCGAGTACCACCACCAGCGCGAAGTCTTTGAGGCCGCCATCAAGGAAGCCTACGACAACAAGATTTTCGGCCCCGACTCCAAGCTCGGGCAGATCAACGGCCGCGACCCGGACCTCTTCCTGCACCGCGGCGCGGGTGCCTACATCTGCGGCGAGGAAACAGCGCTGCTCGAGTCGCTGGAAGGCAAGCGCGGCTGGCCCCGGATCAAGCCCCCTTTCCCCGCCGTTGCTGGCGCGTTCGGTCGGCCGACCATCATCAACAATGTCGAAACGCTCGCCATCTGCGCCCCGATTCTCGAGCGCGGTGCCGACGGCGTGAAGTGGTTCCAATCGATGGGCACACAACGCCCCGAGGGTGCGCCCCCGCATGTCCCCGCGAGCTTCGGCCCGAAACTCTTCGGCGTCTCCGGGCACGTCAACCGCCCCGGCGTCTACGAAGAGGAGCTGGGTATCACCCTCAAAGACCTGATCGAAGGCCTCTGCCAGGGCATGCGCAACGGCAAGAAGTTCAAGACCGCTATCCCCGGCGGGATCTCCACCGGCGTGCTGAGCACCGAAGACTACGAGGTCAAGCTCGACTTCGACATCACCAAGTACGACACGCTTGGGCTGGGCACCGCCGGCGTAATGGTCATGGACGAGGACACCTGCATGGTTTCCGTCGCCCGCAACATCGCCCGGTTCTTCAGCCACGAGTCTTGTGGCCAGTGCACGCCTTGTCGGGAGGGCAGCAACTGGATGTACAAGATGCTCGCCCGCATCGAGGCTGGCGACGGGACGACCAAGGACCTGGACCTGCTGCTGGAAATCGCCGGCTCCATGGGCGCATTGCCCTCCGGCCGGGGCGCGACCATCTGCGGCCTTGCAGACGGCGCGAACTGGGCCATCCGCACCATTGTCAACAAGTTCTGGGACGAGTTCGAGTCCCGCGTCAGTAAGCAACGCTTCGTCTCGCTGTCTGTGGTGGGGGGGTAATGCCCCGACGGAGGATGCTACATCACCCGTTCTGCCTGGCTAGCGTTGCCGAGAAAAATCAGTTTCCCGTGCTATCATGTCCGCATGGACTCCCTCAAAGGCAAACTCCTGCTCGCGGTTCCGGCGATGGAAGACCCGAACTTTGCGCGGTCGGTGGTGCTGATTATTAAACACGACTCCGAGGGCGCGTTTGGACTGGTGCTGAACCAGCCGACCGGGGCCAACGTGCGGGACGCCATCGAGCTGGAAGGCGACCTGGGTGAAGGCGAGGCGGCGCTGTTCCGCGGCGGGCCTTGCGAAGGCCCGTTGATGGTCTTGCACGAGTGCGCCGAGCTGGCCCAGGAGACCATTATTGCCGAGGGGCAGGAGGCCGAGGATCAGACCGGCGTCTACTTCTCGGTCGAGTCCGAACTCGTCCGCGACCTGCTCCGCTTGACGGACATCCATACCCGCTACTTCCACGGGTACTCCGGCTGGGCCCCGGGCCAACTCGAGGCCGAGATGATCGCTGGCGGCTGGCTGACCATCGACGCCTCCCCATGCACTATCTTCGATTCCGACGTCGGCACACACGCATGGACGGCGCGGCTCAAAGAACGCACACGCGAGCAACTCAAGGGGCAGATGAACCCGAACCTGATCCCCCCCGACCCTTCCGTAAACTGAGTCCCGCGTGCAAGCTTTACCCAAAGTCAATCAACTCATCGAACAGGGGATCCAGCAGGGCCAGCACCTCGGCGCGCAGATCTATCTATCTCGCGACCTCGAACCGCTGGCCGACGTTGCCTGGGGCGTGGTGAGTCAAGGCGAGCCCGGGGTCGACATGACGCCGGACTCGATCCAGACCTGGATGAGCGCGACCAAGCCTATTGCTGCGATCGCGTTCGCGCAGCAGTGGGAGCAGGGGAATCTTGATCTGGATCGACCGGTGGCGGAGGTCATCCCCGGCTTCGAGCAGGGGGGCAAGCAAGCGATCACGCCGCGCCACCTGCTGACGCATACCAGCGGTTTCCGTGCTAACCGGTTCAAGTCGCCGGGCGAGCCTTGGGAAGAGATTATTGCGGCGATCTGCGCCACGCCTCTGGAACACGACTGGGTCCCCGGCGAACGGGCGGGCTACCATCTGCACTCCAGCTGGTTCATCCTCGGTGAGCTCGTCCGCATCGCCTCGAACACACCTTCGGGGGATACCCCAAGCGACTATTACCGCAAGCACATCTTCGAGCCTTTGGGCATGATGAGTAGCTGGATCGGGATGCCCGTTGAGTTTTATCGCAACAACAAAGATCGCATCGGCATGATGCCACGCACCACCAGCAACCCGCCGTTGCCCAGCGGGTTCGATCAGGAACGCTGGTGCACCGACTGCCGACCCGGCGGCAGCGGTTACGGGCCGGCTCACGAGCTTGGGCGTTTTTATGAGATGTTGTTAAACGGCGGTGAACTCGACGGCCAACGCATCGTTGAACCCGAGACCGTCGCGCTGTTTACCGACCGTCACCGTGTCGGCATCCACGACCGCAGCTTCAAGCACATCATCGACTGGGGCCTGGGCTTCATCCCCAACTCTGCGAAGTATGGCAAGGAAACCGTTCCCTACGGCTACGGCCCGCACGCCTCGGATCAGGCCTACGGGCACTCGGGGTATCAATCCTCGGTTGCTTTTTCCGACTCGGCCCACGGGCTCGTGGCGGTGGTTATCTTCAACGGCATGCCCGGCGAAGCGGCTCACCATAAACGTATCTACGACGTACTCGGCGCGATCTACGAAGACCTCGCGCTGGTGTAGCTTGGGTGGGCGCAATAAAAAGCCCACGGGCGGCCGCGTTAGGGCACCCGTGGGTTGTACGAGGTCAGGGAAATAGGTTTTACACCGGCAGCCGACGTGCCCGTTCAGGCCCTGTGGTCATGCGCTGCACCGCGTGGGCGGTCAGGCTCATCAGTGTCTGCTCGTCCAGCTCGGCGACCAGTTGCTTGAGCTGGCGGTTCAGGGGTCGGTTGTCCCACCGCCGGTAGGCGGGGAGGTCCGAAAGAAGACGAGCGGCCGTGCTATGGTTTTCTTGCATGTGATTCATCCTTGAGTTCTCCCGTCCGCCCCGTTGCCGGCGGACGCTCGTCTTCCAGATGAAATGATCGGTCGGGTGTGCGCGCGTCTTGATCGTGTTGTCCGGATTATTTTGTTTAAGATGACTTTCTTGCCCGCCGCCGTGACATTCGCGTATGCTGTCCTTTATGGTTGGCGCAGCCGGAGCTTTTTATACCGGGCTGCGCAATGAAGCGTTACTACATTTTCCATGCATTGGTTGCGAGAAAGGCCGGCAGGATGATTCACAAATATAAATTAAGTAGAGCAACGAGCCTTGTGCTTGCAGGGATCTTATTACTCCTGCCCGCCTGCAATCATGCGCCCGAGGTGACCGATGACGACATCGCGTTGATCGACGATGTGAAGCTCGTGGAGATGCTTCAGGAGAACCCAAAGCTGATGATTATCGATGTCCGGCCGGATTACCGGTACCGGCTGAGTCATATCCCTAATGCGATCAATATCCCGCTGCCCGAACTCTCGGCGGACGATCCACGGTTTGCCGATGTCGAACAGGTCGTGGTTTACGGCGACGGCCCGCGGAACACGCTTTCCCAGGCGGCGGCCAAGAAACTGCTGGCGGGCGGCAAGATCCTCGTATCGGACTTCCGGGGTGGTATGGATATGTGGGACCGCAGCAGTCGGAAGACCGAATCCAGCCACTGACGCTTGGCCCGTGACTTAATTATTGTTCCCGGGAAGCTCGCATTTTTTGAATGTGGGGCGCCTAACGCGCATCTCGGGGACGGGTCCCTAGGCCCATGCTTCCGCGGTGGCGCGTTTCGGCATCTTCTCCGGCCAAAGCCCCGCCACCAGGCAGATGATCCCCACGGCCAGCAGGACGTAGCGGCTGGCTCCGCGTGTCAGTCGTGTCAGCCGGGTGTTCATGGGTTTCAGGGCGGGGATGTCTTGGCCGATCACTGGCTGCGGCTGTGATAACCAGGATTCGATCATGTCGGCCTTGCTGGGAGTCACACTAGCCGCTTGTGGCAGGTGTGATTGTCCTGCCGACCAGGCGTCGCCTCCATGGCCCACGGCCACGATCTCGCCGTCCTCGTAATGATCCCCAACCCCGTCCAGGAACTGCTTATCTGCCGGCTTGTACCGCAGGTGGGTGTACGCCAGCCGCTCCAGGAGTACCGGGTCGTCGGCCGCCAGGGCTTCGTGGAACGTTTCATAGCTCGCCCGTTGCGTCTTGAGCCCCTCGGCCTGGAGCCGGAGCATGTCCCGCTGCCAAAGCAGCTCACGCCAGCCGACCCATTCCGGGGTGATCAGGGTCATCCCAAGCAGCGTGATCCCCCCGAGCACCGGCAGCCAACCCGCCAGGGCGGTCAGCAGAGTCTCCAGAGGGTGCGGGCGCAGTGACATAAAAAGGTTATCGGCACCCTGCGGCGAGGTACCTGAAAATCGACGGGGCTGGTCGGCTGCTTGGTGGCTTGCTGTGTCGTAGTTGTGCCGGAGGCGTAAATTAGAGGTCCGTCCACGCCAGGTAGAGCATCCGTCCGCCCGCCAGCGCGGCCCCCAGGTACATGATCAGCGTGAACGGCCCCTCAGCCAACCGTTTGTGCATCCACAGCCCCATCATGATCCCGACCGGGACCAGCATCGCAAACTGGGCTGATTCCAGCAGAGTCTGCTGCGTGATCAGCCCCAGGCCAAAGTAGGTCGGCAACTTCAGGCAGTTGACCACCAGGAAGAACAGCGCCATTGTCGCCACCAGCCGGGACTTATCCAGCCGTTGTTCGAGCAGGTAGATGCTCACAACCGGTCCGGCGGAGTGTGCGACAGCAGAGGCCGTGCCCGCGAAGAAACCGCTGGCGGCCCCGCCACCCGGACCTGGGGGGATCCTTGGCACACGGCCGCCCAGCCATCGGTAGACCTGGAGCCCGACGAAGATCAGGCAGATCAACCCGACGGAGATATTCAGCATCCCCGTGAGTTGGCCGGTCTCCTGGAATGTCCAGAGCACCCATGAGCCCAGAGCGATCCCCAGGCAGGCACCGATCAGTAGCGGGCGTAGGTGTATCCATGAGACGCCGCGCCGGTGGCTGTAGACACTGAACAGGTCGGCGAAGATCAGGATCGGCAGCATCACCCCGATCGCTCGTTCGGCGGGCAGGGCGTTGGCGACCAGCGGGACCGCGATCACGCCGATCCCGCCACCGAAGCCGGCCTTGGCGATCCCGATCACGAGCGCCCCCAGGCACAGGGCCGTCACGTACCACCAGATCGGTGTTTCAATGGGGAGTGAGTGAAGCAACCGCGCCCTTACGCCAGATAGGTGTAGCCGACCAGGCCCTGTTCATAGAAACGTCGTAGCAGTGTTGCTTCTTCAACCGTCAACCGGTCGGAACGTACCGCCGACTCGACCGAACGCCTGAAGTTGCGGCGGAGCTGATCGGTGTCGTACTGCACGTAACGCAGCACCTCACTGACGCTATCGCCCTCTACGACCTCGTCGATCGACGCCCGGCCGAACTCGTCGACGCTGACGTGGACCGCGTTGGTGTCACCCAGCAGGTTGTGCAGGTCGCCGAGGATCTCCTGATAGGCCCCGACCATGAACGCGCCGATGTAGTAGTCTTCACCGTTGACCGGGTGCAGCGGCAGGACGTTGTTCGCCTCGTGTTTGCCTATGAACTTATCAATCTTCCCGTCCGAGTCGCAGGTGATATCCGCGAGGATGCCACGGCAGACCGGCTTCTCATTCAGCCGATGGATCGGCATGATCGGGAACAGCTGGTCGATCGCCCAGCTATCCGGCATCGACTGGAAGATCGAGAAGTTGCAGAAGTAGGTCCGGCAGAGCAGGGATTCCAGGTCCTTAAAATCCTGCGGTGGGTCGGGTATCTCACGGATGTAGCTCATGGCCTTAAAGCACACCGCGTAATAAAGCCGTTCGGCCAACGCCCGCAGCTCGAGGGTGCAGTACCCCAGATTAAACAGGTTCATAGCCTCGTCACGGGCGACCTGCGCATCGTGATACGACTGAGCAAACGTCGCCTTGTCCAGATCGAAATACGCGTCGTACAGCGAACGGATCGGGTGTGGCAGGGCTTCGACCTGGTCGCTCGCCATCGGCACGGGGGGCTCAAACCCGTCAAACCCGGAAGACCCCAGGACGTTGAAGATGAGCATGCTGTGGTAGGCGACCATCGCCCGGCCGGACTCGCTGATGATTGTCGGGTGCGGCACGTCCGAGTCGTCGCAGAGTTCCTGGACGTGATAGACCACGTCGTTGGCATATTCCTGGAGCGAGTAGTTGATGCTCGAACTGGCGTCGGTCTTGCTGCCGTCGTAGTCCACGCCCAGCCCGCCGCCGACGTCGATGTATTTCAGGCCAGCCCCGGCCTTGTGTAGCTCGCAATAGATCCGGACCATCTCCATAATCGCACGCTTGATCGGCGCGATCGTTGTGATCTGGCTGCCCAGGTGGAAGTGCAGCAGGTTCAGGCAGTCGAGCATGTCGTTTTCTTTGAGATACGCGACCGCGTCCAGCACCTCGTTGATGAACAGGCCGAACTTGGAGTGGACCCCGCCGGACTGCTCCCACCGTCCGGAGCCTTTGGTTGCCAACTTCACGCGCACGCCGATTTGCGGGCGCACGCCGTGGGCTTTGGCGTGCTGGACAATCAGCTTCAGCTCGCTGAACTTTTCGACCACCGGGATGATGTTCTTGCCCAGTTTGGTCGCTAAGATCACCGCTTCAATGAACTGGTCGTCCTTGAACCCGTTGCAGATAATAGGCGTCGTCTCGTCCTCGACCAGGGCCATCACGGCGAGCAGCTCGGGCTTGCTCCCCGCCTCCAGCCCGAAGCCGTGCTCCTTGCCGAACGCCAGCGTTTCTTCGACGACGTGCCGCTGCTGGTTGACCTTGATCGGGTAGACACAGCGGTACCCACCCTTAAAGTCCATCTCCCGGATGGCGTTATCAAAGACCTGGGCCATCTCGGTGATACGGTGGCGAAGGATGTCGGTAAACCGGATGAGCACCGGCAGGGCAACGTCGCGTTGCTTGAGCTGTTCGACCAGGTCCTTCAGGTCGATCTGGACCTGCGGGTCGTGTGTCGGGTGGACCGCCAGGTGCCCCGCCGAATTGATCGAAAAATAGTCCCGCCCCCACCGGTCCAGGCCGTAGAGCGACTGCGCGTCTTGGGGGGACCAATCCATCGTCGCTGGGGCCGCGGGTGCGTTGGTTTCGGGTTGGGTTCTGGAGCCTACATCCATACCGAAGTGTCGCCGTGAATAGTTCAATAAAATAGACCTTCGCAGGTTTCACACAGCGTGTCCCGCCAAGGCGCAGTTTAGCGGCGGCCCGGGATCATGCATACTCTTGGTCCCCGATGGACCTGCAGGCCTGGGCGAAGCAGTGCGAGCGGCCCAAGACAAAACCCCGCCGGTGAAGGCGGGGCTTGGAGTATAAGACGGTTGATTATGTTAGACAGGCACCGTTACGGCCGCCCATCCGAGTCAGTGCCGGCGACCGATGGCCAGCAGCCCGATCCCCATGAGGGCCATCGTGGCGGGCTCGGGGATGTCGTCGAACTCGATATGGACCGTCAGCGCCTTCTTGTCGATGAACGCCGCATCGGCTTCACGGTTAGATGAGGCGATCAGCGTGTTGTCCAGGTCGATCCTGATCCGGGTTGCTTGGTACTGGGCAATATCAACCAACGCATCACCAGACCAGATGCCCGAACCTGTTCCTATCAGCGGGAAAACCAGATCAAAATCGATCGGATCGCTGACAAACCCCCCGGCAAGGGGGTCAAGAATCGTCGCCACAAGCGTCCCTCCCGCGGTGACCACGGCAGTACCTCCTAAGTTCAGGAAGTCGCCGATTTCTTCGAGGCTAATCGATTCTATGAACAGGCCCGGGTCGGCCTGGATAACAAACGAAAGCTGCCCGGACGTAATGTCCGCCCCGATCCCGGCCTGAGCCGCTGCGAAAGGCCCCGTGGAAAATGTGAGTGAATCCCCAACAACAATGGGCGAACCATATAAAGGTGTTGGGTCTGTGGCGGAAGACTCGATCAGATCGGTGACGGTGCCGCCATCTAGGTTATAGATGATCCCGGCTTCAACCCCGCTACCCGAAAAAGCCAACACCCCTGCGATCAAACAACTTGCGGCGCTTCGGTAATGCATCCTCATCTCTCCTGACGAATAAGAAAAGGCTGTCACCAAGGGTCGCTCATCGGCGCAAAAAATAAGAGAAAGTACGGACCTGGGTCCACACTCTCTCCACTCCATTGCACTATGTGGCGGCAACCAAAACAACAGCTACCTATGTTCTCTCTGACAGAACAAGGATAGCCGATTTGGCGTGAAATGCAATAGCTACACGTCACAATTCCGTTAATTATGGGGCTTTTTCTTTCTCCCTCTCCTTATCTAAATTACCACTGGAAGTGATTCAGGGCCGGGTGCAGAACACACCAAGAATCAGCCCGTCTTTCTCCATCCTCCAGCCTCGCTCGCCCATATCCCTCTGAATATGCCACGATTTAACACACACAGATTAAAGAGTTCCATGCGCGATCACAACCCCAAATACACCGTAAAATGAAAAAAATCCCAAATCTCCGTGACTATCAGGCGGTCTTGGTTTGGTCCAAAAAACAGCCTGACACAGTAGACGGGGATGTAAGTGGCGCTAAAAACTAAAATTATGCGGCGTTGCCGATATCGACGCTGCTCTAACCCTTCCCGGCGGCGACCAGCGGGGCGTTTACCTGGTGGACCCGCGAGTCGGCTGTGATGCTGTTCAGCAGGACGATCAGGGTATGGACCCGTCCGAGATCGACTCGGTGTTTCCCTGCCGGCTTGGCTGAGTCCGTGGCTAAGCCAACCGCCTGGCCATCCTTGATGTTCAATGAAACATCACTTTCGCCATACCGGTATGCCTCTGTGCCCGGCTGCCGATCCAGTCGGCAGGCCACGCCATCCATCCGGCCCAACAGAGACTGTTGGTCCCCCGAGCCCTCGACAAAGAACCCGTCGTGTGGGACGCCTTCCTCGAACGCCTTTCGGCTCCCAAAGAAGCTGGGCTTCTTGAGGTAAGGCCCATCGTATTCCGGGCAGAACGTGTCGCAGTTGCCGCAGTGGTTGCAGTAGTCCGCGAAGTTGGCGATCTGCTCGGCCCGTTCGACCTTGAAGGTTTTCTCCTCGCCGACCGCTTCGATGGATCCGTCGGGCTGCACCATGACATCGCGATAGACAAGATCAACCTTCGGCGTCTCATACAGAAAGTTTGCGTCGTTCGGGCAGACGGGGATGCACTTGTTGCAGGTCACGCAATCAAACACGACCAGGTGCGAGTTGATCCGCTTAGGGACCATCTGGTTTTTTGCTTGGGTATAACGCGGGTCGGCCTGCGTTTCTTTGACGATGTCGGTCATATTCAGCATGCCCGCCCGGACCGGGTCGCCGCCGGCCGCATCGCCGTGGCCGTGTGCCTTGAGGATGTATTCGTCAAGGGTCTTCGCCCCGACCTCGGTCATCGCTTTGGAAAGGTCGGTTAGATATGCCGGCAGTCGGCCGTAGCCCCCGGGTTTCAGCAGATCCGTGCATGTGGTGATCGGTTTGAAGCCGCAGGCGACCATGTTCGGGAAGTTCTTGCGGTCTACGCCTGCCGAGAAAGTGACCGGCATCTCGTGGCCCATGACCTTGCGGAACTCCTCTGCCAGCGTGAGCGTGATGACGTGCAGCGGCGGGCCGGAGAGGTACATCACCTTGTTGTCTGGCGTGAAGAAGTCCTTGTGATTCACCACCTCCAGCGTGTTCGAGAACTTCGCCCCGAACGATCGGCCGTGGTTTTTTGCGACCGTTGTCAGCCTCTGGCATATCTCAACCGCGTCATTGAACAACACCCCGCTGGTGTAGGCCTCGGGGTTGACCTTGACCTCGTGATACCCCATCACGTCGTGCAGCAGGTACTCAAGCCGTTCGCTGCCGAGCATCGGGGGGTTCATCTTCACGATCACGTCGACGCCGATCTCGGTCAGCAGGAACTCG
>CBDUNP010000082.1:0-10266 GCA_965368605.1 uncultured bacterium
GATGACGCCGATGCCTGCGGCGCGTGCGGCGGGCGGGGTGTAGTTCGGGTCGTCGGTAAGAAAGCGTGAGCCGATGACCATGTCGGCGTCGGAGGTTTGCAGCGCGTCGATGAGTTTGTGCGCCTGGTCGGCGGGGTGTTGGCCGTCGCCGTCGATCTGGAGTGCGATGTCGTAGTGGTGGATGAAGGCGTAGCGGTAGCCGGCCTGCATCGCGCCGCCGATGCCGAGGTTGAACGGCATGCGGAGGACGGGGGTGTTGGACGGGACGGCCTTGTGGGTCTGGTCGGTTGAGCCGTCGTCGACGACGATGACGACGGCGTGTGGGAGGTGGGTGCGTAAGTCGTTGACCACCTCAGCGATGCTGCCGGCCTCGTTGTAGGCCGGGACGATCACCAGGCATCTGCCGGGGGCCGGGTTGGGAGGCGGGTCATCCATGGGCGGGGGTTAGTTTAGCGTAAAGAAGTGGTCATACGGGTTTAGACGTATTGAAAATAGGAAATGGTTGAGGCGGCCCACGTTTGAAGAACGTGGGCTTCGCGAGGGGTGAATGGGAATAACGATCCCCCCACGGGGGCGGGGGATGAAGGGGCAAAAGATGATGATGACATGCAACCGAGGCGCGGATCAGTGTGGCATGGGGAAGCGTTGGCACATGGCTTTGACGTCGCTGTTGACCTGGGCGATGACGGCTTCGTCGCCGCGGCTTTCGATGGTGCGGTGCATCAGGTCGGCGACGGCGGGCATGTCGGCTTCTTTCAGGCCCCGGGTGGTCAGGGCGGGGGTGCCCAGGCGGATGCCGCTTGTCTGGAACGGGGAACGCTCGTCCTTGGGGACGGTGTTCTTGTTGACGATGATGCCGGCCTGTTCGAGCCAGAGCGCGACGGCCTTACCGGTGAGTTCGGCGTCGGTCTTGCGGAGGTCGATGACCATCAGGTGGTTTTCGGTGCCGTTGGAGGTCAGTGCGTAGCCGTGGGCCATGAGGGCCTTAGCGAGCGCGGCGGCGTTCTTGACGATCTGAGCGCCGTAGTCCTTGAAGGAGGGCTTGAGCGCTTCGCCGAAGGCGACGGCCTTGCCGGCGACGGCGTGCATGAGCGGGCCGCCCTGCGTGCCGGGGAAGACGGCCTTGTCGATCTTCTTGGCGATCTCTTCGTCGTTGGTCATCACGAGTCCGCCGCGCGGGCCGCGGAGGGTTTTGTGGGTCGTGGTGGTGACGACGTGGCAGTGCGGGAACGGGGATGGGTGCGCCCCGGCGGCGACGAGGCCGGCGATGTGGGCGATGTCGGCCATCAGCAGCGCACCGCACTCGTCGGCGATCTCGCGGAACTTGGGGAAGTCGATGATGCGCGGGTAGGCGGAGTAACCGCAGATGAGCATCTTGGGCTTGTGCTCCATGCAGACGGCGCGGACCTGGTCGTAGTCGATGTGGCCGAAGTCGGGGGCCGACTCGTCGTAGACCAGGGGGTAGTGCACGGGGTTGAACCACTTGCCGGTGAGGTTGACCGGGGAGCCGTGGGTCAGGTGCCCGCCCTCGGAGAGGACGATGCTGGAGAAGGTATCGCCGGGTTCTAATAGCGCAAAGAAGACGGCGTTGTTGGCGTTCGCGCCGGAGTGAGGCTGGACGTTGGCGTACTTGCAGCCGAAGAGCTCGGTGACGCGGTCGATGGCGAGGCGTTCGACGTCGTCGTAATACTCGCAGCCGGAGTAGTAGCGTTTGCCGGCGTAGCCCTCGCAGTACTTGTTGGTCATGCAGGAGCCGGTGGCGGCCATGACGGCGGGGCTGGTGTGGTTCTCGCTGGCGATGAGTTCGAGTGTCTCGTCCTGGCGCTGCTGCTCCAGGCGGATGATTTCGGCGACCTGTGGATCGGTCGCGCCGATCAGGTCGTGTTGTGCGGCGGTGACAGCGTCGGCTTGGGCGGTCATGGTGGGCTCCAAAAAGGTAGGCAGGCATACTAGCCGCTGGGTGGGGCCGGTTCAATCAGGCGTGTTCTGCGAGCGGATCATCAGGGTTTGATCGCCGACACCGAGCATCAGGGCCCCATCGAGCAGGACGCTGGCGGCGGGGTCGATCGGGCCGGGCACCTCGGCGAGGGGGATCTCTAATTGGATCAGGCCGGTCTGACGGTCCAGGAGGTACAGCCGGTAGCCCCCCTGCCGGACCCGCAGCTGCCCGGCGGCGATGGCGGCGCGGAGGGCTTGTTCCAGCTGGGCCCGGTTCTGGGCGTTGAGTTGAGGAAGGACCGGGACCTGCTGCGAGCCGGTCTGGCTGACCAGGCAGACGTTCTGGTCGCCGACGAACTGCATGAGCAGGTGTCCGATCGGTGCGCAGACGGCGTCGGCCCAGAGGATTTGGCCGGAGGCGTCCAGGGCCATCGCCTGCATCGGGGTGAAGACCTGCCAGCGGTTGTCCGTGGCCTGCGCGTCGAAGGCGTGGGTCTGCCCGGTGACGGTGCGGATCGGGACCTGGTTCATCACCTCGCCGGTGTCCAGCTCCATGACCAGGGCCGAGCCGACCTGGTTCTGGTAGGTCGAAACGACCAGGCGGCGGCCGTGGATCCAGACGTTGCGGAAGGTGGTCTGGCGCGGAAGGGTGTGGCTCCACTGGGTCCGGCCGGAGGTCGGGTCGTAGACGGTGAGTTGGGTGTTGCCCGTGACGATCAAGAGGCCGTTGTCGGCGAAGTCCAGTCGGTTGGGGACGCTCTCTGCCTGTATCTGCGTTTCCAGTTGCTCGCCGGTGAGGATATCCAGGAAGGTGATCTCGCCGTGCTGCACCTGGGTGTCGGCCCAGTTCGCGCCGCTGATGGCGACCAGGCCGTCGCCCAGCGACAAGGCGGTGAGGTTGTCCGACGGGCTGACGCTGCGCCAGCGGACCTCGCCGGTGTGCCGATCGATGCAGACGATCCGGCCGAGCCGGTCGGCGAGGATGACGGAGGTGAGATCGACCCGGGTCATCAGGGCCTGCGGTGTGGTGGCGTTGGGGATGGGCCGGACGTTTCGCATGTTCGCGCCGCCGAGGATCTGCGCGAACTGTATCTGCGGGTCGGTGCGTGTTTGTTGATGACGGCTGGCGTCGGCGGTGTCTTCCAGGGCGCGGGCGAAGTCGATGTCGGGCCAGAGCGGTTGGCCGGTCTTGGCATCGAACGCGCCCAGCAGGCCGGTCTCTCTGGACCACCAGACCACCTGCCGTTCATCCATCGCCAGGACGCCGAGGTCCGACGCGGGCAGCGGGTTTTTCCAGAGCGGCTGCATCGATCGGGAATCCAAAAGCCAGACGGATGCGTCGTCGCGCATTAATACTTGGTCGGGTGACGCGGGCCGGGACGAATCCGCCACGGGCAAGGGGCGGCCGGGGATGAGTTGCGGTGTAGCGAGTTGTGTTCCGATCTGCGGCAAAGCATTTGCGGTCGACAGCTGCGCGGAAAGCTCCGAGAGCCAGGACGGGACGCTGACGGGCTGGTCGTCCCGATAGAGCGTCAGTTCCGGGTGCTCGCGGTTGACCCGTCGGAGCCAGCTGCGGGCCAGGTCGGGTCGGCCCTCGTCCTGATACATCTGCGTGATCCGGCCGGCGGACATGGAGACGCGGTCGATCTGATCGGTGCCGAGGTAGACGGTCTGGAGCTGGCGCAGCGACGCCATCACGTCGCCCGATTCTTCATAGAGATCGGCTGCGAAAAGGCGTGCGTTGTTGGCGGAGACGGCCAGGGGGTAGCGGTCGGCCAGGTCGGTGTAGCGCTTCGGTGCGGATTCGCCTTGGGTGATCAGTTCATTCAGTTCGTGTTCGGCGAGCAGGTCGTAGTCGGTGTAGATCAGTCGGCCGTGGGTCTTGATTAACGTTTTGAGCAGGCGCTGCGCTTCCAGCCCGGCACGCACGGACCCCCGACCACGCGAGAACAGTTCGGCCGACAGCGACCGATCGGCGAGCACGGCCTGGTAATGCTCGACCGCCCTGCCCGGTTCGCCGACTTCCTCCAGATACATCCCGCGGATCAACTGATAAGCCGCCTCTTGTTTGGGGGTGGACGCCGAAGTCGCGAGCCGGTCCAGGAGCTGGCCGCGCAGCTCGATGCTCGCGCCGCTGGCCGGGTCGATGATCTCTCGCATGGGTTTAAGGACCAGGCGTTGGCGTGCGTTTTGTTCCGGGCTGATGTCTGATGCGCCTGCCAGTGATGCGAGCGCCAGGTCGATGCCTTCCAGCACGCCCTGATCGCGTCCGGTGCGCAGCGCCAGGCGGGCCAGCGCCAGGCCGGGCTGTGGGTCGGATGGGTCTTGTGCGGCGCGTTGGGTGATCTGTGCGTGTGCGACGGACCAGTCGGTGTAGCCCTGAAGCTTATCGGTGTCCGCGATGAGGATCTGGCTGCCGGTGATGACGACGTTGCCGGGGAGTTCCGAGGGGGCCGAGCCGAGTATTTCGCCATCGGCCAGTCGCAACGAGATAAGTCGGCGGTCGGTGTTGACGACCGCGACGCCGGGCGAGGGGTCGGCCGCGGCGGCGTCTGATCCGGCGGGCGGGGTCATGCCCAGGCTGACCGCCGGGCGTCCGCTGGGCTTGCCGTGAGTGGCGGGGTCGATCGGGGTATGCCAGCGCCGTTCGAGCGTGTCACCGGCAAACAAACTCACCCCGGCCCCCAAAGCCAAGACATCCTGGCCCGCGGCGTAGCAGCCCTCCACGCCAGCCCAATCATCGCTGGTCAGATCGCGCAGCACCTGACCGGTCTGTGTATCCAGCAACACATGCGACTCGCTGCCTGAGACCGGGGGCACGATCAGGCCGGCCTGCACGACGACGGGGGGCGGGATGTCTTTGATGGGGATCACGACGCGCCGGCCGGTCGGGTTCACGGGGGCTGGCCCGGGGAGGATGGTCAGCCAGCGCACGGCCCCGATGCGGGAGTCGATGGCGCAGATGGTGCCGCGGTTGTCGCTGACGTAGAGCACGCCGTGATGCAGCACCATGCGCGCCAGCGGGCCGGTGTTGTAGTTGCCGTCGGTCGAGCTGCTGGCGATGTGTCTGCGCCAGAGGAGTCGGCCGTCGTCTTCATGCACGGCGGCGAGGTACAGGTCGTGCAGGCCGGAGACCTGGACACGTTTAAGCAAGACATACACGCGCCCGTCACTGCCGATCGGTGTGCCGTCGAAAGACGCTTTCTCCAGCGACGGGTCAAGCTCCCATGATTGGATACGCCAAAGCTCCTGACCCGTGCCCGCGTCCAGGCTGACCAGCGACACGCCGGTGCGTTGCTCGACCGGCAGGTTCTGGCGGGGGTTGACCCAGCCCATCAGGGAATAGACCCGACCCGACGAGATCAACACGCCGCGTGGCTCGGTGAGGATGCGTCGGGTCACGGCCTGGCCGGGGTTGATGCTGGATGCGTCGGCGTCCTGTGTTTCCCACAAGCGCCAGCCCGAGGCGAGGTCCAGGCCGGTGACACGGTCGCCGAGGTTCAGATAAACACGGTTCTCATCCACGCCCGGGAGGACGCGAAGCAGCGCCTGGCTCGGGGGGATGCCGCGCAGGCTCGGGTGGCTGGACAAGGCTTCCTTGAACTCATCGACGTACTTCTCTTCCCAGAGCGGGTTCCCCAGCGAAGCCGGCAGGACGGAGCCGGCTTGCATCGGCCCGGACGTGCCTTGCAGGAAGCGTGACGGCGGGTTGGCGCGGTGGGCCAGCCCGTCCAACTCATCAAGGCGACTCGTGTCGGCGATATTCTGCAGGGCCAGGCGGTGGGTGTCGTAGCCGGCGGTATCGGAGAGCAGCAGCGCAGCGAGGGCGCGTTGGAAGTGGTAACGGCCGAGGTGTTCGGGCAGGTCGGGGTGGTTGCCTAACTCATCGAGCACGCCGGATGCGTCCTGACCTTCGGCACGTTCCAGGTGGTACGCGCCCAGCGCCAGCCCGGCGTCCAGGCCGGCGGGGGTCAGCGTGTGGCGGGCGAGGACGTCGCGCAGCTTCTGCGTGTTGATGGGTTGCGTTTCGGTGGGCATGGCCAACGAAACTTCGCGCGCCGCGGCCGGGCCGAAGAGTGAGCGGTAGACCGTCAGCAGCGCGTCGTCGGCGAGCAAACGAGTGCGCACCCAGAGCACGGCATCCGTGTAAGACCCTTCGTCGTTGGGCATGAGCTTGAAGGGGTACTCATCCATCACGCGCTGGAGTTTCTGCGCCGCGTCGGCGGTGCGCCCCTCGCCGGCCAGCTCCAACGCCTCGTCCGCCAGCTCCTGGGCGGCGGGTGAGTCTTCGATGTAGACGGGTCGGCGGTTCGTGGGCTGTGCCTGACCGGCTGGCAACGCGACAACCCCCTCGGGGGCGACGGGCTGAGCGGACAGGACCGCCCCACCGACACAGCACAGCCCTAGAAAACTCAGGATACGGATGTGCTTGTGTCTCATCACGTGCGATTCTAGGCCCATGAGGTTACAGACGCACCCCCGATCGGCCGAGTTCTATAAAAAGGTATCGCCATCGAAATTGATTCTGGTTCTGCTATAATGGGGGGCTCGGCTCAAACCGAGCCTTTTTGACCCCGCATGGATAGAACTATTAGGAGAATGGACCGATGTCAGCCCCCGCCCAACCGTCCGGCCTAGCCAGCCGGGGATCATCCGCCCGCCTAAGTGCTCCCAGCGTCGCGATCGCCGGCGTGACCGGGGCTGTGGGTCAGGAGTTCCTCACGCTGCTGGCTGAACGCGACTTCCCTATCGGCGAGCTGAAGATGCTCGCCTCGGCACGCAGCGCGGGCAAGACCATCGAGTTCAAGGGCAAGACCTACACCGTTGAAGAGCTGACCGAAGACAGCTTCAAAGGCATGGACCTGGCGCTATTCAGTGCCGGGGGTTCGCAGAGCAAGAAGTTCGGCCCGGCGGCGAGCGACGCCGGCGCAACGGTCGTCGATAACTCATCGGCGTTCCGGATGACCGAGGGCGTCCCGCTGGTTGTGCCGGAGGTGAACCCCGACGCGGTCAAGGGCATCGAGCTTGGCAAGGGCGGGATCATCGCCAACCCCAACTGCTCGACGATCATCATGCTCATGGCGGTCAACCCGCTGCACCAGGCCAAGGGCGTGAAGCGCATGGTCGTCAGCACCTACCAGGCCGCCAGCGGCGCAGGCGCGGCGGCGATGGCGGAGCTCGAACAGCAGACCCGCGAGCTGCTGGCGGGCGACCCGCTGACGATGGACATCTTCCCGTTCCAGTACGCCTTCAACCTGTTCAGCCACAACTCCCCGATGCAGGAGAACGGCTACAACCAGGAAGAGATGAAGATGGTCCACGAGACGCACAAGATCTGGGGACAAACTGCGGAAAGTAAAACGGCTGTCACCGCGACCTGTGTGCGTGTGCCGGTGATGCGGGCGCACGCGGAGAGCATCAACCTGACGTTTAACGAGCCGATCACCGAGGCGGAAGCGGCGGCGTTGATCGAGGCTGCGCCGGGCGTCGCACTGCTGGACGACCGGGCGAACAACCGTTTCCCGATGCCGGTGGATGCGTCGGGCAAGGATGACGTGTTGGTCGGGCGTATCCGCACGGACATCAGCCAGCCGGGGGGCGTGGGGCTGGATATCTTCTGCTGCGGCGACCAGATCCGGAAGGGCGCGGCGCTGAACGCGATCCAGATCGCGGAGCTGCTGCTGTAAGGTCTGACTGCAATAATAACGACCCCGAGGCCCACGTTTTGAAAACGTGGGCTTCTTTTTTGGGTTAGCATATTTCGGATATCACATGAATGGACAGAACCCGCCTGTTCTCAAGCCGTAGTTAGTCAAGCGTCTACCCATACCCTACCCCCCTACCGGGAGCCAAACCATGAAGATGAGTCGAACCCTTACGGCCGCGTCGGTGTTGTTGATGGCGTCATCGGTCGGCCACGCAGACGCGGTGCCATTGGACGCCGAGCCGGTGCGTGTGTCGATGTTCAAGAACGGGTTGGCGATGATGACCACCCGGGCGATGGTGCCGGGGGCGGGGACGTATCAGGTGGCGACGCCGGAGGCGCGGTACGGGAGCCTTTGGCTGAACTGGGGGGAGGGGTTGAAGCTTGAAAAGATCGTGAGCACGGAGGCGAAGCGGACAGAGCAGGCGGATGCGCTGTCCGTGCGTGAATTGCTCGAAGCCAATGTCGGAAAGACATTCTCGATCCCCGGGAATGAGAAAGGTGAGTGGCAGACGGTGACGCTGCTGTCGATGCCGACCGCGGCGTTGCCGGACGGGATCGGCACGACCCCCTACCCCGACCACCGGGGCTATGGCGGACCTGTCAACACATTCGCGCCGCCTAATAATGACCTGATGCTGATCAGGACCGAACACGGGGTCGAGGCCCGGCACCCCAACAGCATCAGCCGGATACGTTTTGAGAATGAAGAGGATCTTCAGACCACCACCGGCCATACGGTCGTTGATCCGGTGCTGCGGTTCGACGCGGTGTCGGCCGAGGATACCGGCGGGCAGGTGGAACTGAATTATCTGGCTCAGGGGATCGCCTGGTCGCCGAGTTATGTGGTGGAGATGCTGGATGACGAGTCGGTGCGTGTGGCGTGCAAGGCGGTGATCGTCAATGACCTGATGGACCTGGACGGGGTGGATGTGGAGCTGATCGCGGGGTATCCGAATATCCAGTTCGCTTCGACGCCGTCGGCGATGGGCAGGACGCCGTTGAATCAGTTGTTGCAGATGCTGATGCAGTCGGGACAGAACCGGGGGCATGACGTGATGTCGAATCGCATCATGGCACAGCAAGCGAGCCCTTACTCCGGCGGTTCTTCAAGCATGATGCCAAGCATGCCAACCGATCCCGTTGCGGGAGAAGGCGCGGAAGACCTTTACTTCTACCAGATCCCGAACGTGACGCTGGCGAAGGGAGAACGCGGGTATTTCCCGCTGCTGTCGGCGGATGTGCCGGCGTGCCCGCATGTGTATACCTGGGAGATCGCGGACTACGTCGATCAGCACGGGCGGTACAACAGCCAGCCTAACGAGGCGCCGCAGGTGGTCTGGCATTCGATCGAGCTGACGAACACGACCGAGCAGCCCTGGACGACCGCGCCGGCGATGACGGTCAAGGGCGGGCGCGTGCTCGGGCAGGACACGATGCACTTCGTCCCGCCGGGCGGGTCGACGCTGCTGCGGATCACGCAGGCGATTTCCGTGGATGCGCAACACAACGAGTTGGAGGTCGAGCGTGAACGCGGGGCGGCGAAGTTCCACGGCAGCACCTACGACAAAGTGACGATCGAGGGCAAGCTGAAGATCACGAACCACAAGGCCGAACCCGTGACGGTGCGGATCACCAAGACGATCACGGGCGAGGTCGTCACCGCCGAGGCGGACCCGCAGGTGGTCAAACTCGCCAGCGGGCTGCGGGGCGTGAACCCGCGGAGCCGGCTGACGTGGGAGGTTGAGGTACAGCCGGGCGCGGACGATGGCGCCGAGGTGACGTACCGGTACAGCTTCTTTACGCGGTGAGCATTTAATGCCTCTTCGTGAAAGGGCTTCTGTGTGATGCTGGGATGTTGTGCCCACGTTCATAGAACGTGGGCTTCTAGCTGGGGCGTCATCTAATAAATGGCCGGAGTGGTTTGCAGAGCTTTGGTGTGTCGATAGAGTACATCCATGCAGGGGACCATGATTTTTATTGTCGTCGTCGGTACTGTCGTCGGGCTGATCGTGTTCGCGATTGTGATGGCGATCCGTCACGAGAAGAAGCGGACCGAAGCGATGCGGCGGTTCGCGCAGGCCAACGGGTTCTCGTTTTTGGAGAAGGTGGACGGCCCCGGAGAGGTGGGGCTGCCTGAGATCGAGCTGTTTAGCCGGGGGCACAGCAAGAGGATGACCCGCGTCATGGCTGGGGAGGTCGAGGGGTCGGGCGTGCGTGTGCTGGACTACCGGTACACCACGGGTTCGGGGAAGCACTCGTCCACCCACCACCAGACCGTGGTCGCGATATCGACCGGCGGGGCCCTGCTCCCTGACTTCACGCTGGCGCGGGAACACTTTTTCCACAAGATCGGGCAGGCGTTTGGGTATCAGGACATCGACTTCGATTGGTTCCCCGAGTTTTCAAAGAAGTATCTGTTGCGTGGGGCGGACGAGTCGGCAATCCGCGCGACGTTTAATCGGCGGGTGATCGAGGCGTATATGAACGGGGTGGCTGTCAATGTTGAATCACGCGACGGCTGGCTGTTTGTGTTTGCACAGGGCAAGCGGCTCAAGCCCGAGGAGGTACAGCCGAGGATCGAGTGTGCGTTTGGGTTGTTGTTTGAGATGACGGGGGCGTGA
>CBDUNP010000083.1:0-10239 GCA_965368605.1 uncultured bacterium
ACGTTCATGTCTGGATTGTACCCGCTTCGCCACCGTGCGCTCGGGCGGGTTATCCAAGAAGGAACACCAGCACGGGCAGGGGGATCAGCGCGAAGAGGACCGTGTTGACGAGCCACAGCGTGCTGGCCATTCGGCCGTCGAGGTGGAAGAGGTTGGCGATCATCACGCACTGGATGGCTACCGGCATGAACGCCTCGACGATGACGACCTTCTGCCCCAGCTCGCCAAGCGGGGTCGGCGTCAGGTTGATCAACGCCAGGATGCCCAGCGAGAGCAGGGGGATGCCCGCGAACTTGACGCCCGCCAGCAGCGCGTGTTCGCGCAGGTATTTTCGTGTATCTCCGAGGCGCAGGCGGAGCCCGATCCCGAAATATCCGCCGAACCCGCCGAGGTAGAACAGGATGTCGAGGATGTAGTAGTCATCGAACACCGCGGGGTAGGGGATTTTCAGGTACGCGAGGATGACGCCGACGATGGCGCAGTGGACCATCAGCGCACGCAGGTCGAAGAAGCTCTTGAAGATGAGTTTGGCGATCGATGGATCGCCCTCTTCCTGCCCGCCGAAGTGTCTTGCCAGGGGGTAGAGCATGAGCACGCCGGACATCGCCATGAGGTTAACCATCCCGACCGCGTAGGCTAGCGCCGCCTCGCCCCGGCCTTCGGGGCCGCCCAGGAGGGTGTAGCAGAGGTACGCCCCGAGGGTGAAGCCCAGGTTCCCAAGCCCGGCCGCGGTGGCGATGACGCCGGTCTGTTTGTTGTCGCAGCCCATCCGCCGGGCGATCGGGATCACGCCGAAGGCCGGGACCGCGACGAGGATCGGCTCGATCAGGATCAGCCAGAGGTTTTCGGTTAACGGCGGAAGCCGCCAGAGGCTCAATAGCGCGACCGCGCCCCAGACGAAACTGACGGTGATCAGGTGCATCGGGCGTGCGACGTGTTCACCGACCAGGTTCCGCCGACGTGCGGCGTAGCCCCCCGCGACGCAGAACGCGCTGAACAGACAGAAGGCCGTGAACTGTAACGTGCGCGGGTCCATGCGGGATGCCGATTCTTTGGGGGGCGTGATGCGGGGGTTGTCTTGGTCTTAACCGACGAAGGCTTTGTAGATCGCGCGCATCGCGGTCTCAAAGTCGTCGGGGCTGACGCCGACGATGATGTTCAGCTCGCTGGAGCCCTGGTCGATCATGCTGATGTTGACGTTGGCCTGGGCCAGGGCGCTGAAGAGCTTCGCCGCCATGCCGGGGATGCGTGTCATCCCCCGGCCGACGGTGGCGATCAGGGCGACCTCGGTCGATGCCTCCAGCGAGTCCGGGTGGACCTCGACCCGCAGGCCTTCGAGGACGTCGTCCATCTTCCCGTTGATCTGGCTGTCGGCGACGACCAGCGACATCGTGTCGATGCCCGAGGGCAGGTGCTCGAAGCTGACGCCGTGGTCTTCCAGGACACTGAGGACGCGCCGGCCGAAGCCGATCTGCGAGTTCATCATGGCCTTTTCGATCGCGATGACGGTGAAGTCTTTGCGGCCGGCGATGCCGGTGATGGTCCCGGTGGTTTTCTCGGTGATGTCGCCGGGCACGATCATGGTGCCGGGGTCGTCGGGGCGGTGGGTGTTGCGGATGTTCACCGGGATGCCCGCGTGGCGGACGGGGAAGATCGCCTCGTCGTGCAGGACGGTCGCGCCCATGTACGCAAGCTCGCGCAGCTCGCGGTAGGTTAGGGTGTCGATGGGCTTGGGGTTGTCGATGATGCGTGGGTCGGCCATGAGCAGGCCGGAGACGTCCGTCCAGTTTTCATAGAGGGAGGCACCAACGCCCCGGGCGACGACCGCACCGGTGATGTCCGAGCCGCCCCGGCTGAATGTTTTTATAGCCCCCGGGTTGTTGCCGTCAGGCATGCTGCCGTAGAACCCCGGGACGACCGCGAGCTTTACGTCCTTCAGCTTCTCGCCGATCACGCGGTAGGTTTTGCCCTCATCGAATCGGCCACGGGCGTCGAAGAAGATCAGGTCGGCGGCGTCAAAGAACTCGGCACCGAGGCATTCAGCGATGATCAGGCCGTTGAGATACTCGCCCCGGCTGGCGGCGTAATCCGAGCCGCCTTCGGCTGAGGCGATCTCCGCGATCTTGCTCTTCACCTCTTTCAGGTGTGTCTCAAGCCCGGGGTCTACCCCCAGGCTCTGGGCGATCTCGGAGTACCGCTTGGCGATCAGCGCAAAGACATCGTCGAAGGGCAGGCTCTGGCGGGCGTGCTCGTGGCAGAGGTACAAGAGGTCGGTGACCTTCTGGTCTTCCTTGGTCCGCTTGCCCGGGGCGGAGGGCACGACAAAGCGTCGGGCCGGATCGGCCTGGACGATGGCTTTGACCTGTCGGATCATGTCCGCGTCGGCTACTGAGGTGCCGCCGAACTTACTCACCTTGCACTGCATCGAGAACTCCGTACCTGGCTCTTATAGGCCTGCTTTCACGAGCGGAGGATTGTAACGTGACCGCTCGGATGACACACCCCGGATGGCTCCGTGGCCCTGATGGTGCCCCGGATACCCTGCCCCCTCCCGGGTTTTTCCCGTATTTCTCCGAATCCCCCTGGTCAGCCCGGGATAGACCCGGCGTCTGCCGGCCAGGCTCCGGCCGCCCGGCGAAGGGCCGCACAGGAGCCGCCGTGCCCCGGCCCGTACTCGACAACCACGGATTCGACTCTATACTGGCCCCTCACCCAGCCCGGGTGGCGGAACTGGCAGACGCGCCGCGTTGAGGTCGCGGTGGAGGTAAAACTCCTTGGAGGTTCGAATCCTCTCCCGGGCATTCATTTCCCCTCAGGCCGATCGCCGCCTGATACTGCGATTAAATAACCGCCTAAATAAAACTGTGTTACATCCCTGATCTCTATTGATGTGATTCCGCGCAGGGGTATTCTGATGGTTGGGAGGTTCCGGGGGCTGAGGATTCCGGGGGCGAATCCGGGGGCCGGGACGCTTCACGCAATCCACTTCCGTACTTAGAGGTGAATCATGTTACGAGGGATACTCACGTTAGCGTTGGCTCTGACGGTCTTGGCTAGCTTCTCTGCCGCGGAGTCCAACGTGGGCGAGGCTCTGGCTCAGGCCGCCGCTTCGCAGCCGACCGTGGACACGTTTAGCCGGGAAGACCCATTCGTTAAACGGCCGATCTCGTTTGAGTCTGACGGGGGGTGGATCGGCAACGCCATCTGCTACGGGCCGCACCGTGATGGGCAGCACCCGGATGGCGATTCCCCGACCCGTGAGCAGTTGCTTGAAGACCTGCACATCATGTCACGTCACTGGCACGCGATCCGGATGTACGGCTCCACCGGCTCGACCCAAGACGTCCTCGAACTTATCCAGGAACACGGCATCCCGATCAAGGTCGTCGTCGGTGCGTGGATCGCGACCGAGGCGCAGGTGGATGAGGCGGGCCATGTGACCGAGCGCTACCCCGAGACGGTGGCGAGCAATCAGGAGCAGGTGCGGGCCGCGGTCGAGTTGGCCAATGCATTCCCTGACACCGTCCTGGCGATCACGATCGGTAACGAGTCGCAGGTCGAGTGGTCGGCCCACAAGGTCCGTATGGACGTGCTGATCAACTACATCCGCCAGGCGCGGGCGCAGTCCAGCGTCCCGGTCAGCACGGCCGACGTCAGCACGTTCTGGGCCAAGCCCAAGAGCAAGCCCCTTGCGGACGAGCTGGACTTCATCGTCACGCACATCTATGCCATGTGGAACGGCCAACAACTGGACAACGCGATGGCGTGGACCAAGGAGCAGTACGCACAGAACCGCCAGCTGCATCCGGACCATTACTTTGTCATCGGGGAGGCCGGCTGGGCCACCACCCGGCTTCAGGAGGGCGATCAGGCGACCTACATCAAGGGCGTTGCCAACGAAGACAATCAGCTAACGTTCCACCGCGACTTCACCGCCTGGGCGACCGATCAGCGTATCCCCAATTTCTTTTTCGAGGCATTCGATGAGAACTGGAAGGGCGGCGAACACCCCGACGAAGTCGAAAAACACTGGGGGCTGTATAACGCCGACCGTACGCCGAAGAAGGCGCTCGCTGACATCCCGGAGTAAGCGAAGCCGGTCAGAGTGATATGGATGCAGGTGTATCTGTGCGACTTGCGGATAAAGCGCTAAACGGCAAGCCCGCGTGCTACATCTAAGGTTGAATTGCTTTAGCGGTGAGTCACTCTGTCGGCACCTCGGCGGCCTCGGCGGATGTATCAGCTTCCAAGGCGTCGGTCCGCTGATAGACGCGGACGTAGTCCACATCTAAGTGCTGGGGGAACACGGTTGTCTCATCCGGGTCGCCGTCGAACCAGCCGCCGACCGCGGCGTTGAGGATCACACACATCGGCGTGCTGGAGACGGGGGCCATGTCCTGGGTGACCCGGTAGTGTTCCTCGTGGTCGACAAAGAAGATGATCTCCTCGGGCGTCCAGATCACCGAGTAGACGTGGAAGTCGTTTGGCCAAAGGATTTCGGCCCCGTCGTCATCGGTTTTGGTGTATGCCTGGTGGACGTACTTGTGTTCCCTGTCTTCGTTAGCGAAGTGATAGGCGGAGCTGACCTGGGCGGGCTTGCTTCCGCCGTGTTCCATGATGTCGATCTCGCCGCCGTGGGGCCAGCGTGCGGTGCGGGGCAGCAGCCAGATGGCCGGCCAGTGCCCTTTGGTTGTCGGGACCTTGGCGCGGACCTCAAACTTCCCGTACGCCTGGGTGAACCAGCTCTCAAGCCTCGCCGAGCGGTACGCCTGCCCGTCGTGCGGCTCGTCCGTCGCGGTGATCCGCAGGATTCCGTCGGAAACCGTCGCCTGCTCCGGGAGGTAGTACTGCTTCTCGTTGTTGTGGCTCTGCTTGCGGGTGAGCACTTCCCACTTGGTCGTATCGACTTCGTCCCCGTCGAACTCGTCGCTGAAGGTCAGCGTCCATGTGTCATCACTCATCTGCGGCTCCGTCGTCTGCTGAGCCAATGCACACCCGGCAGAGACAGGCAGCAGCACCGCCACGCAGATAGACAGGCACCACAGCCAACGGTTGGAGGACGTTGTCATTGCAGTTCACCTCGATTGGATCATGGGTTCGTTATTTAAGGCTTCGCGTCGGTCGGGTTGTTTTACGCACAGGGCAAAACAAGTGGAACGATTGCGATAGCTTTACATGCGGCGTTTTCTTTGCACGGCGGCGAGACAGCCCATCGCAAGCACGGCCACGGTCGCGGGTTCGGGGATTGCGCCGCCTGCGGCCGGTGGGGTGCCCTGGTTCCATTCGCCCAGGACGATGTTCAGGTCGTCAATGCCGACGAATCCGTCGCCGTTGATGTCTGCCAGGAGCGGTACGCCGCCGGAGATGTCGCCGATGGACAGGCTGTCGAAGGTCAGGTCCATGTCATCGCCGGGGTTGCCGTTGCCGAACGTGCCTTGGGCGTGGAACGCGACGATGTTGGCGAGGTCCAGGCCGGGGTTTGTGCCGTTGGAGTTGTCCTGTAGGAAATTGGCCAGGTCGATCGAGAGCGTCTGGTTGTTTCCGGCGGTCAGGCCGGTAAAGCGGTAGACGCGCTCGGTGCCGTCGGCATCGATGAGGACGATGTTGAATGCGTCCGCGACATTGGCGGGGTTGACGTCGAGGTTGACGATCAGCTCGGTCTCGCCCGAGGCGTCGACGGGGGAAGCCAGGTCAAGCCAGCCGCCGCCGAAGTCGCCCGCCTGGACGCGGAAGTCATCGGCCCCGGAGGTGAAGATGCCGCTGTCCCAGGCCTCATAGGTCCCGTTGAGGTTGATGTTGCTGAAGTCAGTGATCTGCGCGCCCGAGCCGGTGTTCGAAATCTGATTCCAGTCGCCCAGGATGATGTTCAGGTCGCTGATGCCGACGAAGCCGTCGCCGTTGATGTCGCCCTGGAGCTGCGGGGCGGTGGATTTTTGCCAGTAGCGGACGTAATCGACCAGCATGGTCTGGGGGAAGACGGTGGAGCCGTTGGGGTCTCCGCCGAAGTCGCCACCGACCGCGACGTTGAGGATGATGTTCTTGGCTGTCTCGAAGATCGGGCGGTTGGGCTCTTCGGTGACGGTGTGGTAGAGGTTGTCATCGACGAAGAAACGGAGCGTGGTCTCGTCCCATTCGACGGCGTAGGTGTGGAAGCCGGCGTGGAAATTGACGGGCTGGCCGCCTTCGGTCGCGGTGTACTCGTCGTAGACGTACTGGTGCTGGTCGCAACAGGGGCCGGGGTTGGTCTGCCAGTGGTAAGCGCTGGAGACGAGGTTCGGCTGGCTGCCGCGGTTCTCCATGATGTCGATCTCGCCGCCTTGCGGCCAGGAGACGTGGTTCGCGTTTAGCCAGAAGGCCGGCCACATCCCCTGCGTGGTCGGCAGGTCCAGCCGCGCCTCAAAACGACCCGGTCCGAACAGGTTGTTCGACGTGATCAGGCCCGAGCGGTAGGCCTTGCCACCGAGAGGCTGATCACTTGCGGTGAGTTGCAGATAGCCTCCCGAGACGCTGACCTGGGACGGGTGGTAGTACTGCTTCTCGTTATTGAAGCTGTCCTGTCGATTCAGAGCGGTCCAGTGGGTCGTGTTCAGGCTCGTGCCGTCGAACTCATCGTTGAACACCAGGTCCCAGCCCGGGAGGTTGGGGACTTGAGCCTGTGCGGGGGTTGCCAGCATTATGGAGGCCGATGTTGCCAGGGCTGTCAGTACATAAGAACGCCTGTGAATCGCAGTCATCGTTTACTCCTCCGGCCGACAATGTGGATCGACAAATATCACCAAGACAGCAGGGGCTTTCCCTGTTAGCACACAATAATGATAGCCTGATTAGCTAGCTCTGTGGATAAAATACGCGAATATTATGGCAGCCCCGCAGGTTTATCCGCGCGGACGATACGGCGGGTAATATCATCCTTGGCGATATTCCCGGCGTGGCCGTCGAAGTAGAGCATGTTGACGGCCCCGTCGCTGCCGGCGTGGCGGTAGTCGAACTCGCCGCCCGTGATGCTGCCGGAAGGGCCAGCGATGGTATTGTCATTTTGGATGTCGGACGAGACAAAAAAGTGAGTCTTGAACCGGACCCGGCCGCTGTCGATCTTATCCAGGGCGGCGTAGGCGCGTGGTTCGCCACTGCCATCATTAAATGTCTGCATGCCGTCACTGATCATCATGACTTCGGAGGTTCGCTTACCGTCTCCGGTGTTGTAAAGGTCGAGCCACGTCGCTGAGCCAGCCGCGACACCACTGAAGCGTACGGGAAACAGCAGGCGGGATGCGCTGTAGTGCAGTCGACCGCCGTCTTCCGGCACGGAGGGACACAGAAACGCTTCGGTGTTGTTCTCATCAGCATCATCAGCGTAGTCCGTCTTGCTGCTGCCTGTCAGGTAGGCGTTGATAATCGCGGGCCACTCGGTGCCTTCGACGATATCATCCCAGTTAGGTGAGCCTGGTTGGACGAAGCTTGGTGGCAGCAGTTCTTTGTTCTCGAAGCTGTAGGCCCAGTTGCCGATCCCGATCTGGCGGAGGTTCGACAGGCACTTCATGTTCTGCGCCGACTTGCGAGCGGCCCCCAGAGCGGGCAGGAGGATACCTACCAGCAGTGCGATGATCGAGATGACGACCAGCAGTTCGATCAGTGTAAATCCGTTTTTCTTAATCTTCATATCTATGGGCTCCGTGATCGGTATCTTGACTCGATGTCTACCAAGTCGGGACTTTCCCGCACGCGGGTTTGAATCGGCCACCCGCCGTTAAAGCGGGCGGCCGTACAGTGTTTGTAACAATCAAACGGTTAAATCAAGGCTCAGCAATGCTCGGCCGTTACCCCATTCATTGCGGGCCACACAATACGAATCACTTAGGCCGAGCGACGCCGAAGCATCGCGAAGCCACCGATCGACAGCAGCGCCAGGGTTGCTGGCTCGGGAACCGCGGCGGCCGGTACCGGCGGGGTGCCGTTGTTCCAGGTGCTCAGGACGGCGTTCAGGTCGTCGATCCCGATGAAGCCATCGTTGTTGATGTCGCCTTCCAGGATCGTCGTTGTGAGCACGCGAAGCTCATCGAACGTGATGTCCAGTGCATCGGCGTCGGCGAAGGTGCCCTGGAGGTGGAACGTGATGATGTTCTCAAGGTCCAGGCCCGGAACGGTGCCGGGGGCGTTGTCCTGCAGGAAGTCGGCGAGGTTGACCGAAAGTGTCTGGTCATCGCCGATAGTTACGGCGGTGTACCGCAGGACACGTTCGGTGCCGTCCGCGTCGATCAGCACGACGTTGAACTCGTCGGCCAGGTTGGCCGCGTTGATGTCTACGTCGATTTCCAGAACGGTCGCACCGGAGATATCCAGGGGCGAGGCAAAGTCGAACCAGCCGCCGCCAAGGTTAGTGGCTTCGACGCGGAAGTCGGTGGCGCCGGAGGTGATGGTGGCGGTGTCCCAATCAACATAAGTGCCAGACAGGTTGAAGTTGCTGAAGTCCGAGAGGACCGGGCCTGGGACCGGCGGGGGCGCTGAGACGTTCCACTGGCCGAGGATGATGTTCAGGTCATCGATGCCGACGAAGCCATCGCCGTTGATGTCACCCGACAGGTCAATCGGGACAGGGACGTCGAACCCACCGGGAGGGCTGCCGGGCAGAGTCGTCCCGGTGGCGGTTGCCAAGTCGGAGAAGACCTCGACGTACAGGTTGTCAACGAAGAGCTCGCCGGTCGCGCCGGGGCCGCCGGACTGAACGATCACGGGACGGATTTCAAGAAGATTCGCCAGGTCGTGTGTGACGGAATCCAGCTCCAGGGTCAGACTCTTCTGGGTCCAGCCGGTGGTCGAGATCGGGGCCGTGGTGACGGGTGAGAGGGGGGTCGCGAAGATCAGGTCGGGGCTGCCGGGGTTGCCGTCGCCCTCGAGGGCGTTCAGCAATTCAAAACGCATGCCATCCTCGCCGCCGACATTGGTGATCGGGTCGTTCGGGTTGGACATGAACCACGCGCTCATTCGGATCACGCTGCCGGTGCTCAGAGCGCCGAACGCTCCGGCGTCTAGGCCACGGGCCAGGCCGGCAAAGCCCGCGCCGTCACTCACACCGATGGCCGCGAACTGATTGGCGTCACTGTCGGCGATGGCTTCGTAGATATACCCGCCTGCGCCCTCGAAGTGTCCGGTTGCATCCAGGCCGCCTACGTTTATCAGGTCAAGGTCCGTGCCGGTGCCCACAATCGTAGCACCCGCTTGCTGTGAGGCGAGAATCATCCCGCCAGTAGCCATCATTGAAACGATCATCTTTCGATTCAACATCATCATTCCTCCAAGAGTAAGTTGGGCCTTAGCGGGCCCATGAGTTATTAACGTGCTTGTGTGTTTCCGTTACGAAAACGCATTGTCTCCAATCCGCCCACACACCTTTTGATGTGTGGGCGGGGTGTCATGATTCATTCAACCTCAGCGACGGCGAAGCATCGCCAGTCCGCCCAGGCCGATCAGGGCCAGCGAGGCGGGCTCGGGGACGATGGTCAGCGACGCATCATCCAGGAAGACGATCTGGTTAGGGCCGCCGCCGAAGCTCTGGATGGCGTAGGTCCAACGCGCGGTGGTCGCACCGGCGGGAGCGATAGCCGTCACACTGGTCTGCGAATATTCACTGCCTGGGACAGGCGTGATCTGTTCACGGCCAATCTCACCGCCTGCGTCGTGCCATTCGATGCGGAACTCGGAGCCGTCGCTGTCCGCGCCGACGCTCTTGTGCCAGACCGAGATCGTGACTTCGGCACCGGGGACCACCGGGAAGTCCTGGAAGACGCCGGCGAAGTCGTTGGGGCTGTTGTTGATCTGCAGTTCAGCGTGTTGCAGGTCGGTGCGTGGCATCACGGTGCTGTTGAACGCAGCCGAGTTGGCGGAACCGTTGAATGCTTCCCAGAAGCCGACAAACGGAGGGCCGTCCTGGGTGATCGGGTCTTCATAACCGGGGTTGGTCAGGAAGTTGGCGCTGGCCGGTGTGGCCGCAACCATGGCCAGGCCAAGTGCCGCCGCCGTTACTGTTGCAAACAATTTCTTCATCATCATCGTTTCTCCTAAACTCCTTGCGGACATGCCTCGTACTGAGGCGTCTTAAACACGATAATTTTGCGGCAGTCCGTTAAGACGGCCGCGTGGTATTGGATCAGGATGCCGGGGCGGGCCCGGTCGATTCGTGCACCTCGAGCCAGGCCATCGGGGCCTTGCTCTCGTTGCCAAACTTGTCTTTGATCTTGAGTG
>CBDUNP010000084.1:0-10200 GCA_965368605.1 uncultured bacterium
CGACGGTGCCGGCGAACTTGTTGTGTTTGATGCAGGCGTCGGCGACCTGTTGGCGGGCGTCGGCGATGCGTGGGTCGTCGAACTTCCCGGGGACGCCCAGGGCGTGGCTGTAGTCGCCGGGGCCGAAGAAGAGCATGTCGATGCCCGGCACCTGTGCGATCTCGTCAATCGATTCGACGGCCTGCGGGTCCTCGATCTGTACGATGACGAGTTTTTGTGTATTGCTATGCTCGATATAGCTCTTGAGGTCAACCTTGCAATACGCCCCGTCGGCGTTGCCACCATCCAGCGCCCGTTGCCCCAGCGGATGGAAGCGGGCCGTCTGCACGAGTTCTCTGGCGTCTTCCGGTGACATGACGTGAGGCACCATGATACCGGCGGCATTCATTTCCAATGGCCGGATCGTGTCGGTGTAGCTGCCGCGCGGGATACGCACGATCGCGTCGATGCCGTACGCCTGGGCGGCCCGGATCCCATGCTCCAGGTCCCGGATCGAATTGGGGACGTGTTCGGCGTCAAGCCACACACAGTCAAAACCACTTAAGGCCGCGATCTCGACCACACGCGGGTCTGACAGGTTCAGCTTCGTGCAGCTGACCACACCGCCTGAGCGCAGCTTATCAAGGATTAAATTTGGGCGTAATGTCATCGTCATCAGGCAGGCTCCTTCATCGCCTTACTTTCTTTGGTATCGATAATGTAATACGGTCGTGTCTTCCGGGGAAGCGGGGCAGTCAGGCTCAGGCCGGGTGCCCCATCACGGTGTAGTACGCCAGGTTCGGCTGCCGAACGTCCATCCGTCCGATCTGGCAGATGACCGGCGTGGTCGCCTCCACTTTCAGCGCGTACTGCCCGAACGGGACACGGAAGCCGTCGATCGGTTCGTCCGTGCGGAAGCACCGCACACGCCTCGCCCCCACTCGCTGTGTCGGTATGACATCCGGGTCACGGTCTGGATAGAACACCGTAATCGTCAGCTCGGCGTCGGTGTCGTGGGGGTTGAGGATCACCAGCGACTCGTGCCCGTGCGGCTCGGTCCCGCCATGCGGTGGCAGGTCGCCGTCGGGGAAGTACCACGTGGTGTGCCCGTGCAGCTGTTTCTGATTCATGATTGCAACAACCCGGTCATGCGTTCGAGGATCATCCCTGCCGCTTTCTCGCCGTGTTCGACCGTGGCGTCCTTCGCTGACGCAAGGTACCACTTGCTCGTGTCCAGCTTGCTCATGTCAACACCGTCCGGGTCGAGAGCCATCAGCAGGCTGGTCTCGAACATGCCCGCGTGGTCGAAACCGCATTTTTCAATGATCGGCTTGTCCATCAGGGCGTGAGCCTTGATCCAGTTGAACGGGTCGTCGCCGGACGCGTGCTGCGCGTAGTAGTCCGCCATGTCCTGACGGCCCCACCAGCCCTCGCCACGTTCGGCGAGCAGGTGATCGAACACCGCACGCCGCCCCGCCAGCTTGAATGAGAGGTCCGTCGGCATCCCATCCGTGAAGTTCTCCGACTGGTGGTGGATCACTGTATGAATGTTACGGAACCCGATACGCAGCAGACTGCGGAACAGGTGCAACCCGAACGGGACCAGCGCGTCGGTGTCGACCTGGACCGTGCCGTTACCCTCCGGTGGCTCGACGACGTAACTCCCGGCACCGTAATAGAACGCCGGCAGGATCACGATGTCCATCCGTTTCTCAAGCTGCTCGAGTGCACGCACGACGACCAGCGTGTCCAGGCCGACCGCCAGATGCTCGCCGTGATACTCAAGCACACCCAGCGGCAGCACGACGGGCCAGCGCTCGTCGATCGCCGTGCGAATCTGGTGCGGCAACATCATTTCATAACGCACTACAGCTCTCCGATACTTCCCGGGATAGAATTAATCGATCTCGACGATGTCGCGGAACCGCCCGCTGAACAGGTCGAAGCCGTCGTCGGTCACGCGGCCGCCATTCTCCCAACGCAGGCCGAAGTCGTCGTTGTAGAGAAACGTATCGACCTGGAAGGTCATGTTCGCACGCAGCGGGTAGTCGGAGACCTCCTCCATCCAGGGCGGCTCGACCTCAAGCATGCCCAGGCCGTGACAAGGCCCATAGAGGAAGTTTTTCTCGTAGCCGCGGTCGACAAAGAACTGGTGATACTGCTTGGCGACGTCGGAGGCGATGACGCCGGCCTTCATCCACTCGATCGTCTTCGCGTGGGCCTCCTGCCCGAACTCGACCAGGTCCCGCTGGGCATCAGACATCTTGCCCAGACAGATAGGCAGCCCCAGGCATGGCGAGTAACCCGACACGCGGGCGCCGATGTTTAATTGGATTAGCTCTCCATTGACCAGCGGGCGGGGCGTCGGGCGGGAAATCGCATGCCGCGTGCTGCGGCCGGACAGCACGTAGCACGGCAGTGCCTCGTACTCCGCGCCGTTCTCATACATCGCCTGCTGCGCGATACCAACCACCTGCTGCTCGGTCATCCCCGGGTGGATCTCGTTCAATACACGCTCGACCGCCAGTTCGCTGATTTCCACCGCGCGTTGCAGGCAGGCCAGCTCCGCTTCGGACTTGATCGATCGCATACCAACCATGATGTCGTCGGCACGTTCGATGGTCGCATCAGGAAATGCGCTCCGCAGGCTGTCAAGCACCGGCGCGGTGGTCACCAGGTAGCCGGCGACCCCGATGCGTTTGGGGCGGTCAACGCCGATGTCGCGGAAGACCTCCTCGAAGGTTGACACGGCCACGCCGGGGTACGCCGGGTCCGCCGACTCGCGGTATTCAACCATCTTGTGGACCTTTTCGATCTTGCTGCGGTCCCGGGCATATGTCTCGCTCTCCGGGCCGATCAGCAACGCGGCATCACCGCTGGGCGCAATCGCAACGCCGGCGATCTCGAACAGCGTCCAGTAGTTGGAAAAGTATCGCACGTTAGCGAAATCAGCCTCGTTGCTGTTCACCAGCAGCACGTCCAGCCCCCGATCACGGGCGGCCTCGCTGGCACGTTTGAGTCGTTGGCTGAACTCTGCATCACTTATGGTGGGTGTCTCAGATAGCGTGGCGGTCATGGCCTGTTCCTTTAGTTGCAAGTCCTGCGGCCGCCTGACAACGCGGGCACAGGTATCAGGTATTACGGAATAGATTCAGTGCCCCGTGGCGTTGGCAAACGGGTTACTCACTTCGTAAGTAAAGTCATCCACATAACACGCGCTGCCGTCCGGCCCGCTTGGGACAAAGACAACGCTGTTATATTCGTCATACTTCAGATCGTCGGCCATAGGCTGGTCGGCGACGATCGGTCGACGCTCGTTCCCGTCGACCGCTGCGATAGAGAACCGACGTTGATCAAGATCGGCGGTCATCTCGAAACGGTGCCACCGGCCGGTGTTGACTTTGTGGGGGACCAGCGTGGCGCGTCCGTCGGCATCAAACCACGAGACACCGTCTCCTCTCACCTGCACCCGCAGATTCCCGCCCCAGTCGTTTGAGCTGGTCGCCCAGACCGTGACGCCCGCCTCGGGCTTGTCGATCCTGACCGAGAACGCCACACGGAGCTTGCCATCGTTCACGCGGTAGTCCAGGCGTACGTTGTCGCTGGTTGATTTCATGCCCTGGCCGGTCGCCAATCGGAGTGATTGGCCGTTGCCCGAAGCGTCGATGTCGGACAGCTGTGTCCGGCGCCAGCGGCCCGTTTCAGCGTACCCGTTGCCGAACTCGCCGTCGGTCACGGTTGCATTGTTAAAATCACTGGTGATGTAAGGCATCCAGGCAGGCTCGTCAGGCGCGGTTAGCGATCCGGTGGCTGTGTTCCGCCGGGAGGGGTGTTCACGGTACCCGGCTTCCGCCTCGTCTTCATCGATGATGACGACGTCGAAGTCTTGTTCTTTGACGTTCAGGATGTGCCAGGCCCGATGCGCGAGCAGGGGGTCATCCGATTGATTCAGGAACCGCTCGAGCGCTTCACGGCCACGCGGCCCCATCTGCTGCAACGCGATCCCCGTGCTTCGCCAGCCCCACTCGGCATCGTCGTGGGTGCTGTTCTCGCCGTAGCCGGCAAACCGGTCGGTGAGCTTGGCGATCACGGCATGCTGCAGGCCGCCAACCCAACGCGTATCGGTTTTTAATCGCTTGGTCAGGTTGCGAGCGGCGATGTTGCGGACCGTTGGGTGCGGATCGTCGAGCATCTCGAACAGCCGCTCGTTAGCACCGTTGGGATAGATGAACTGCAACGCTCGGGCGGCGTTCCACCGCACCAGCCAGTCGGCGTGCTTGGTGTTCTCCAGGATCGCCGGCCACGTGGCCGGACGCGCCGCGCCAGTGCTGGTCAGCTTTGTGACCATGATGCGCACCTCCGGCGACTCGTGTGTCAGGCCGAGCATCAGGTCGTCGAGGCGTTCATCGGGCAGCGTGGCCAGCGGGACGCCTGAGAACAGGTGCATCATCGGATTCGCGTGCCGCGCAATCGCGTCGTATAGCACAGGGATGGTGTCCGAGCCGCCGATATGCGCCAGCGTGTTCACGGCGGTGCAGCGGACGATATTCTCGGGGTCATCCAGCAGCTTCGTTACGCCGGCGACCACCTCCTCGTCGATCAATTCAGGCTGTTTGTCGTAGAGGGTGACCAGCAGCCGCAGCGCACGCCGGCGGACAAGGATGCTCGGGTCATCAAGCGCCGCTTTGACACGTGTCATGTCGGCGGGTGTTGTCCCGGCCCCCATCTGCGCCAGAACCGCGAGCCTCGCGATAAAATCATCGCTCTCGAACGCCTCAACCGCCTGAGGTTCGATGTACCCAAGCTCGAACTCTTCGGTCTGGCCGGAGATGGTGCGCCACACACCGGCCTCTTGCATGTCTTCCTGGCCCTCGGGGAAGCCCGCGCTGGCGAGCGTGGCGAACTCTACACCGGTATCGCCGACCTCGGCTATAACCTTACGCAGGGTTGTGTACGGCTCACCGTGAAAGTAAACAAACAACTCGTCGACAAGGTCTTCATGTGCGTAAGCTCGCCAGTCGACGCGAACCCGGCCGCTGAGCATGATGTCCGGGAACGCGAGCCAGACCTGCGGCAGGTCGGGGTCCTTGGCGTCGATCATGACGCTGACCTTGACGTTCATCGGCCGAAGTGCCTCCCGCAGCTCCCGGAAGAACTGCGTGAGGTACTCGCCACGCAGATCGGCAAGCTTCTGCTTGTCGTAGTCCTCGGTGAGGATGTCGACGCCGTAGCGCTTGCGATATTCTTCTACGATCGGCTCGTTGAATCCGAACTCGTCATCGAATCGAGGCCCCTGGTTTTCGGTGTACAGGTGGAACGACAGCCCGTCATACCCCTTGCCCTCCACGAGCCGGACGTACATATCGACCAGCGCCTGCCGGGCCCCGGGGTAGGCGAAGCAGATCGGCCCGGACATGCGCCGTATCCCCGCGCGATCGACCGGGACCCACTCGGGGTGCTCAACACGGATTCTGTTCTCTGTGAAGAAGGGCCCCATGCCCTTGTTGGGATACTCGATGTGAGCTTGTGATCCGTGATCAAAAAGGGATGCAACGCCCCAGACCTGCATATCCCGCTTCTTGGCGGCGCGGATCATATGGTCGCCCGTGTCTAAGTCGGCAAACAGGTGGTCCATGTAAGTCAGCCACGGCCCGTGATGCGAAGCCTCCGGCCGGGTAACGCTCTGGTAGATGATCTGATCGATCTGTGGCGCACGCCAGTAGATACGCTGAACGCCGTAGGCCTCCTTGAGCACGTCGAGCACTTCGTCGATCGCACCCGGAGAATCAATCGGCGCAACGTTGAAGAATATCTCGTTGTCGCCGTTGCTGAAGTAAACCGCGACCTTCTCCCCGGGTTCGGCGGGCGCGACCTGCCGCTTCCACTTCGGGCTGCTGACGTCCCCAGCCAGAACCGGTTGCGTCGCGATCAGAATTAAAACACAAACGATTGAGCCAAGCAGAGCACGAGTCATCAAACGGGTCCTTTCCGAGAGAATGTACGGCCTTGAATGAACAGGCAGGTAAGCAGCAGGGCACCCGTTGTCGGCTCAGGCACGGCCGCGGTCGGCGGGGCACCCGCGTTCCAGTTACCCAGCACGGTGTTCAGGTCGTCGATCCCGACAAACCCGTCACCGGAGGGATCGGCCGCGGGGTCGCCCGGGGGCACCGTCTGGTTCCAGTTGCCCAACACGATGTTCAGGTCATCGATCCCGACGAAACCATCGCCGTTTAAATCACCATCAAGCACCGGGAGGTCCGGGGCGACATGCAGGAGGATGTTGTCCCAGTACGTGACCGCGTCGCCAAATAGGTTCGCGTCGTTGAGCAATATCAACTGCTGCAGCGAGGCGAGGTCGGTCGCCAGCACCGCCATATCGTCGGCGATCAGCAGCCGGTCAAGCACGCCCAGAGCGTTGCCCTCGTAGCGTGTGAGGAACACGTCATAGGTGCCGGCCACGGTGTCATCCTCGGCGATCCCCCAGGTAAGAACGATCTCCAGCGACTCCCAACCCACACTGCCAATCGGGATACCGGTATCCAATGCGCCGCCACCATCGGTGACCCAGTACGTGCCTGAGGTGTGCATGATGACGGCCGGGTTGTTGATCACGCTGTCGTGGCCCACGTCTAGGATAAACCAGCCGAACGTGTCGGTGTCTTCTCGCAGCCAGTCGGTCGATGCCGTCACGACCGTCTGCTCGGCGACGGCGGTGTCGTAGAGGTGGCCCGTGAGGCGGACGCCGTTTGATGTCGAGCTGTTAAATTCGCGACGCAGCTCCAACGCCATCCCGCTGCGGGCGACCTGGTCCTGAAGGATCTGCAGGTTGGGGTCGCCGTACAGCACCTCCCACTGAAGCCCGGTGTCCGGCGTGTAGGACGCCAGGGCCTGCCCGTTCGACGCAGAATCAAAGGAATCGCTCAGCGCCGTGATGGCCTCCCACCGCGGCCGACGCAGGTAAGCCGACTCGGCTTCTTCAACCGTGCTGTAATCAAATAAACCCTTGGAGTTGTCGTAATACAGCAGCGACCACGCCCGCTCAGACAATAAACGGTCGTCGCGTTGGGTCATGTAGTCACGCAGGACATCTCTGCCCTCGTCGCCGATCTGTAATAGCACCCGGCCGACTGTTTCGTAGCCCCAGTCCGCATTGCTGGCGGTCGAATTGTCGCCGTAGTTCGCGAACAAGGTGTCCAGCGTGTCTACGATGTCCTGCTTGCGATTGATAGCACTGGCAAACCCGTAACCGAACCATTCGCCGATGCTGGTCGTCGCCTGGGTCGCGACCACGGTGTCCGGGTCGCCCGCCACCATAAGCAGGTTGTCAATCGTGGCGTCCGTGGGGTAAACGAAAGCGTGTGTCGCGGCGGCGTAGAAGCGGACCATCGGGTCCGCGTCCCCAAGCGCGGTCGTCAGGGCCTGGCGCACCTCGTTGCTGTTGCCGCCGCCCAGGTTCCACAGCGTCCTGGCGGCGAGCCGACGGGCGTCCGTGTTTGGGTGGTTCACGATCGCGTCGGTCATCTTCGGCCGAACAATGGTCGGGTTCATCCCCAGCAGCAGGGTGGCCATCGCTTCTTCCAGGAACGTCGGCTTGCCGGACTGCGCCATGGCGTCCATGATCAGGTCGACGGTGTCGCCGTTTTTATTGAACTGACTGAGCCGAAGCGCGTAGACCGCGGCCGACGAGATCGCCGAGTCCGGGTCGAACATCGCCTGCTCCAGCAGCGGCTGCGCGCCGGGGTCGCCGTTCACGCCCAATGCTTTCATGGCCATCCGACGCACGAGGATGTGGCTGTCATTCACTAGCGGCGCCAGTTCAGCAAGCGTTGCGGTCGTCTCGCCGTCGATCACCTGCCCGAGCGTCTTCATCCGCAGGTACGGGGCCGGGCTCTGTAGTGAGCTGATCGGCTGAGTTGAGAACACGCTGTTGCGCATGAACTCTTCGAGTGTCGTGCCGGCCCCCACGGCACGGACGCCCTGGGCCTTTAGCGAATTGAGCTCGGTAGCGTAAGGGTTCTGCCCCAACGCGCTGACGGTCACACCCGTGCCCGACGTGTAGCTGATCACGCTAGAGGCGTCCGCCCCCGTGTAGTTCTGACCGAGGTGCAGCTCGTCAACGAGGCCTTGATCGACCCACTGCTGCCACTGAATCGTCATCGTCCCGGCCAGGGGGAACGACGTGCCGCCGGCCAGCCAGGACATCGGCTGATCGGCATCCGCGCCGTTGACTCCGACAGCAATATCTACACCATCGCCGGCCAGACGGTTGTTCAGCTCCTGCAGGAACGCGGTCGTGTACTCGCCACGCAGGTCTCGCAACGCCTGCACATCGAACGCTTCACGACGGATATCAACACCGTAACGATCCGCGAAGTCCGCCACGACCGGGTCGTTATAGCCGAACTCATCTATGTACTGCGTGCTGTAGTTCTCGGCGAACGTGTGGAAGATCACGCCGTCGTATCCAGCATAAGTGACCTTCTGGTCGACCCAGTCGGCGACCGCCTCACGGGCCTCTTCGTAACCAAACTCGATCGGGCCGGACTGACGACGCACGCCAAACCGATCCACGGGCACCCACTCGGGGTTGTTCAGCCGGAGGTTCGACTCGACGATCCCAGGCCACCCGTACAGATTACTCGCGTGGTTGCCTTCGTAGCCCCAGTCATACAAAGCCGCCTCGCCCCAGATCTCCATGCCACGGTCATGGGCCAGCTGTACAGCGACTTTGTTCAAGTCATAGGAACCATCCATCAGCTCGTTCTGCCACTGGAAGTGGTAGGCCGTGTACGCCGCTTCGGGACGGACCAGCGAGTCTGCGATCTGCGACGCCTGCAGGCCACGCCAGTAGACCCGATCAACACCGTAGACATCCTTGATCAGGTCGAACAGCGCCGCGATCGATGCCTCGGAGTCGACGGGCATGTGGCGACCGATCTGCTGATTGTCGCCGGTTGAGAAGTAGTAACCCATCTGGCCATGGCTGGCTTCGGCTGTCAACACAACCATACCCAGCGCGGCGGCTCGAATGGCGGATCGGAGTGTAGCACTAATCATAACAACTCTTCACTATCCAACGGGTTCATACTGACTCATTAATCGATCAAGGCGAAGACGCGCCGCGCCTGATCGTGACCGGATTTGTCTCACTCGAACCGCGATCAGGTCGCGGTGAACTCCTTAGCCTGCTCAAACGTGTTGATCTTGTGACTCACGGCGTGGAGCTGCTCCCGGTCCGACATACGCGAGGCACGGATCATGTGATCGGTGACAGGCAGGTGCGTGTAGGTCTGAGCCCGTTCACTGATGAAGGCCTCGCCGTAGGACACGCCGCCGAGTCGGCCGACATGCCCGTCGGTGGTCTCGATCGCCTTGCGTGCAAAGCCCAGGTGATACCCCTGGCTGACCAGGCATTCCTGCGCAGCGAGTTTCTTCTCGACCACGTCGGTGATGTCCACGATCACGTCGTTGTAGATCTGACGGCGGACCTCCCAGATACTATGCGGCGCCATCCCCGCCCCGGCCCCCCAGAAGAAGGTCATCGCTGTCTGGTGCGGCGGGCGGTCGTCGCCGGGCTGCACGGTGCAGGCGGCGTCACGGGCCATCAGGGCGATATGGCCTGCCGCAGCGTGGGAGTACCACGGGCCGCCGTTCTCGTACGGGAAGTGCGTGAGGATTACATCGGGCTTCCATGACCGGATGATCTTCGCCAGACGAAGCGCCTCTTCGCGGTTGGGCATGATGACCCCGTCCTCGGCACCAAAGAAGATGACCTCCTGGATACCGAGCATCGCGCAGGCCTTGCGGACCTCGTCGGACTTCACGTCGGCCCGTTCCGACATCATCGAGTTGAGCCTGTCGCTATCGGGCACGCTCTCCGCGTGGAACATCTCGGTACACATCACCTCATCATGCACACGCGCGCCGTGTGTCAGCACGACACACAGGATCTCATCGCCGCGTTCGGCGTGGTGGGCCATCGTGCCGCCGGACTGATCGAAGATGTCGGCGGGGTGGGCTCCGATCGACATGATCCGGAGGGGGTTACCGTTTTTCTGACTGCACATAAATCGTAGCTCCTGACGATACCGGTAGGGTGGTAAACTGATACAAACGATGGCCTATCCGACTAAGAACAGGCGGGGGGTTATGACTTACTTAATGAAATACCATATGCGATGGTCAAGGTCATCGACATCTTCACGCGGCGTTGCCTGGGCG
>CBDUNP010000085.1:0-10128 GCA_965368605.1 uncultured bacterium
CAACGGAACAACACGGATCGGCCTAATCGAAAGGAGCGGGATTGAAGGCGGCGACGATCTGGCTGGTGTGTGTTGTTGTGTTTCTCTGGTTGGCGGTAGACGGCGCGTTTCACTGGGACGAGCCGGCGTATCTTTATGCGGGGGGCTATCTTTCCTTGCAGCAGATCTTTGAGGGCGATTTTCAGCCCTCGGGGATCCCGTATTTCTATCTGACTCGGCCGATGCACATCGTGATGGTGTATGCGGTCACGTCGCTGACCGGGCCGGGGGTGGCGGGGCTGATCGGTGTGGTGGCGGTGTGTACGCTGGCGCTGACGGGGTTTCTGATGATTACGCGGTTGATCCTGCGCGAGTTGATGCCCGGGTCGGCGTGGCTGAATACGGCGATGGCGGTCGGGCTATTGATCCCGGTGGTGCCTTACCTGATGTTCAAGACGCTGCCGGAGAGCGGGGCGTTGTTGTTTTCGTCGTTGGCGATGTGGTTGCTGATCCGCGCGTCGAAGTCGCCGGGGCCTGGGCGGGCGTTGGTGCTGGGGGTTGGCGCGGCGTTGTCGGTGGGGCTGGTGCTGTGGTTCAAGGGGCCGATGCTGTTGCTGCTGGGGTCGGGGGTGCTGGCGGTGGTGATCTGTGGCGTGCCGGGGGGGGCTGGGGAACCGGGGGTCGGTCGTGTTCGATTGGTCGGGCTGACGCTGGGCGCGGCGCTGGTGGGTCTTGGTCTTGCGTATGCGGGGGTGGTGTTGGCGGGGATCGATCCTTCGATCTACACCGGCGGGGTGTCGCGCGTCGGCGCGGAGCATGAGCCGATCAGCGCGCGGCTACTGAATAACGGGGTTGAGCCGGGGTGGTTTCTGTTGGCGTTGCCGTTGGCGTTGTTTTCGCCGAGGAAGCGCGAGGTCGCGGTGTTGGCGTTGTGGTTCTTGATTGCGACGGTGCCTTTGGCGTTGCTGTTCCCGAGCATGGAGGCGCGGTATCAGTCGCCGAACGTGCCGGCGTTGATCGGGCTGACGGCGTTGGCGCTGGACGGGATCGGGCCGAGGGTTGCCGGGCTTTGGCAGTCGCGTCGCGTGGTGACGGCGTGTGGGTTGCTGATCGTGTTAGGCGTGGTGGCGGGCAGCCATAAGGTCGCGATCTCGGTGATGCAGCACGAGGTCATGGCCGGGCAGATCCATATGGTGCTGGGCGAGCTGGATGAGACTTACGGCCGGGGGAACTACGCGGTACTCACGGCGTGGCCCTACACGGACTTTCACTACCTGCGTTATGTCTATCCCGACCTGCCGGTCTATACCGTGCACACGATCGACACGATCAAGGGGATGAACCTGTCGCAGGACCTGATGCACGACACGCAGCTGACGTATTACCCGGAACGGATGGTGCTGCGGCCGGAGCAGATGGGCCGGCTGGAGGGTCGGGTGCCGGTGCTGTTTGGTTTCCACGAGAACTTTGCGGTGGCGAACCTGCGGTCGATCATCGGCAACATCCCCGGTGACCCGCTTGGCAGTCAGATGCAGAAGATGAAGTTCTACGACCACCTGAAGACGACCTGGCTGTGGGACAACCCGGCGTATGGTTTGGAGGAGGTGGTCAAGGTAGGGCACTACCGAGCGTTTGAGGTCAGGGTGCCGGGGGGCATGGTGGCGGGGCCTACTGGGGATTTGGCGGATAGCGGGGGGTGAGCAGGCAGGGGGGGCGAAGAGAGAGGCGGCGGCCGTGAGGTGGGTTTTCGGGGTTTATTCGGCGGTATGCGGGGTTAGGGCGGGCGGCGTGGCCGCGTTGCCTGGGGGGGCGGATCGGGGTATGCTGTTGGGCTACATTTGACCGCTCGGCCTCGCCTGTTGGCGTGGGTCCGGCGTCCCGGCTGCGTCGGCTGGGGCCACCGAGCGGGTAGGAGACGCGATCCGATGAGCGAAGATTTTGACAATAGCAACCTGTACGAAGGCCTGTTCCTGCTGAACCAGGCGACGGTCGGTGCCGGGATTGGCGCGGCGATTGACCATGTCCGCGAGGTGCTTGGGCGGATTGACGCCGAGGTGATCACCCTGCGTAAGTGGGACGACCGCAAGCTTTCATACACGATCAAGCGGCAGAAGCGTGGCGTGTACCTGCTGGCGTTGTTCCGTGCGGACGGCACGCGGCTGGCGGAGGCTGAGAACACGTTCAACCTGTCCGAGCAGGTGCTGCGCATGATGGTGACCAAGTGTGACCACATGGGGCAGGTCGAATACGACGCGGAACTCGAAGAGGCGAAGACCAGCGAGGCGGAGCTGAAGCTGCGTGAGCAGGAAGAGAATGCCAAGCCCGCCGAAGAAGCCGCCAAGCCCGCGACCGAAGCGCCGGCCGAGAAGGCCGCTGAGCCCGCTACGGCCGAAGCGTCTGAGTGATCCGCTGGCACGGCGGATTGATTGACTGGAAACACCACCACGCAGGAGCGGCACGATGCCCAATCTGAACAAGGTCATGCTGATGGGCAACCTGACGCGCGATCCTGAGTTGCGTTACACGCCGAACAACACGGCGGTGGCGAACCTGGGGATGGCGATCAACCGGACGTGGTTTAATAAGCAGACCAACGAGAAGCAGGACGAGACGACGTTTGTCGATCTCGAGGCCTGGGGCCGGACCGCGGAGGTGCTCAACCAGTACCTCAAGAAGGGCCGCCCGTTGTATGTCGAGGGCCGGCTGAAGCTGGACCAGTGGCAGGACAAAGAGAGCGGCGGCAACCGGTCGAAGCTGAAGATTGTCATCGAGTCGTTCGAGTTCCTGGACTCGCGCGGTGGCGAGGGCGGCTCCGGGGGCGGCGACGGCGGCTATCAGCAGGGCGGGCGATCGTCCGGCGGCGGCCGAGGCGCACCGGCGGGAGCCGGGGCGGGGCCTGCGCATCAGCCGGTGGATGAGGATGACATCCCGTTTTAGTGATACGGACCGGGGTTTAGATAACGATACATAATGCTGGTGCATCGCCGCGGGCGTGTTGATCTGCGGGCCGGCGCCTAACTTTCCAAAGAGTCTGGAAGGACAACATGAAGACGATTGAATTACTGCTGTTGGACAACGTTGCGAACCTTGGGATTGTCGGCGACGTGGTGAAGGTCAAGCCGGGGTATGCCCGGAACTTCCTGCTGCCTTTTGGTCTGGCGACGACCCCGAGCGATGCCGCGATCAAGCGTCTGGCTGCGCGTCGGGCCGAGGTGGCTGCGGAGATGGCGGCCCTGCGTAAGGAGCACGAGGCGCTGATCAATAAGATCAACGACTTCGAGCTGACGCTGGAGCGTTCGGCGAACGAGCAGGGTGTGCTGTACGGCGGCGTGACCCAGCACGAGATCGCCCAGGCGTTGCGTGACGCGGGCTTTGACATGATCGAAGACCGGCACGTCCGTGTCGGCGATCAGATGAAGCGTCTGGACAGCTACCAGATCCCTGTCGTGATCGACAAGGAACTCAAGAGCGAGATCAAGCTGTGGATCGTTTCGGACAAGCCGGCTGAGGAGCTGGAGGCCGAGGACGAGGTCGACGGCGAGGTGGTTGATGAAGCCGAAGCGGGCGAGCCCGTGACCGCCGAGATCGACGAGTAGCGGATCGCTGCACATCACAGATACAATCACGGCCGCCCCTCGGGGTGGCCGTTTTTTTTGCGCGATCGCGTGTCCGTTCAGGAGGTCGTAACGTGACGAAACTTATCCGGTATTGCTTTGCGTTTACGGCGGTGTTGGCGGTGTGTGTGGCGACACATGCGCAGGACGGGTCGCTTCCGGACGCGGACGCGGTGACGATCGTGTTCAAGGTGGACGTGCCGACGGACACGCCCGCGGCAGATACGGTGTATCTCAGCGGGGATCACGCGTTGTTCGGCAACTGGGACGGGCGGGGGCTCGAGCTGCAGCGCGGGTACGACGGGGGCTACCGTGGCAGCGTTTCGTTGCCGCGTGGGCTCGTGGTCCAGTTCAAGGTGACGCGGGGTTCGTGGGCGACGGTCGAGAAAAACCTGGCGGGGGGCGATGTCGCGAACCGGCAGGTGGTGGCGGATGAGGACCGTGAGGTTGAGGTCGAGGTCGCGGCGTGGGCGAGCGGGGAGGTGCGGCGTCCGGAGCCGACGTTGACCGGCGACATCCGCATGCACGAGCGGTTCCGATCAGAGATCCTAGATAACGAGCGCACGTTGATCGTGTATCTCCCGCCGGGGTATGCGGCGGATGAGGAGGCGCGATACCCGGTGCTTTACATGCACGACGGGCAGAATATTTTTGATGCCAGCACGTCGTTTGCCGGGCACGAGTGGGAAGTCGATGAGGCGGCGGAGCGATTGATCAAGGCGGGTGAGATCGAGCCGATCATCATCGTGGGGATGTACAACAACAGCGATCGGATGACGGAGTACACGCCCCGGCCTGAGGGGGAGCAGGTGGATGCGTATGCGCGTTTTGTGGTTGAAGAGGTGAAGCCGTTTATTGACCGGACGTATCGCACGGACCCATCGCGGGAGAAGACGGGGGTGGCGGGTTCGTCGTTGGGGGGATTGATATCGTTGTATATGGTTTGGGCGCAGGCCCAGACGTTTGGGCGTTGCGCGGGGGTGTCGCCTTCACTGTTTTGGCGTGACCGGTGGCTGATCCGGTGTTGGGGCGAGTCGGATATGGAATGGTCGGCGGGGGCGAAGGTCTGGATCGATATCGGGACGCGGGAGGGCCGGGCGCGGGCGGGCGGGGTGACGGACGCGGTGCAGAATGCGCGGGCACTGGCGGGGGTGCTTGAGGAGGCCGGCCGGGTGCGTGGCGAGGGGTTTGCGTACCTGGAGGTGGAGGGTGGGGAGCACAACGAACAGGCCTGGGCCCAGCGGGTCGAGGCGATCCTGACGTACCTTTATGGCACCCCCTAGATTACGCAGGCGATATCGCCGGGCACCGGCGGGCGGAAATCCGTCGAAAATTGCCCCCCGTGGGTTGTCTCAGGGCCTGTTTGGGGCTCTTATTCTGCTATTTTTCTGGATTTAAGTAGAAATAACGGGGTTTCCGGGGTATTCTTATGTAATAACCGCTCTGCGTTTATTTCAGAATGGTAGGGCGATACAGAACAATGAAAAAGGATGTCAGGATGACACACGATCCCGGCCGAACCCGGCCTGACAGTGTTGGTTTACCCAAGTCGGCTCCCGGTCTGCAGGAACTGGAGGCGAGGCTGCTGTTAAGCGCGTCGCCGCTGGACGACCAGGCACCGGTGGAGCTGCAGAGCGCCAGCCAGCCGGAGGTCGTGGCGGCGGCAGCGGGGGACCAGGTCTTTGGGATCGACGTGTCGCACTGGCAGGGGTCGATCAACTGGTCCAGCGTGTTGTCCTCGGGCAAGGAGTTCGTTTGGGCCAAGGCCACGCAGGGTGTTAATTTCATCGACTCCAAGTGGTTTCAAAATATTTCCGGTGCGAGTAACGCCGGCCTCTACGCCGGCGGCTACCACTACGCGACGCCTTACACCGGCGGCGTCAATGACGCTGCCGCAGAGGCCTCAGATTTTTACGATGCGGTCTCTTCATACCTTGGCGACGGTTACCTGCGCCCCGCGCTGGACCTTGAAGAGGGGGAATCGCTTAGCACGACTGCGTTGACCAATTGGGTCCATGATTTCATGGACACGTTCAGCACGCTATCCAGCGGGATCGTGCCGATCATCTATATGAACGGGAACTACATCAATCAGGTCAACAGCACCGTCAAGGACTATGACCTGTGGTACGCCAACCCGACGAACAACCCGAGCAATCCGCCCACGGCTCCCGGCGGGTATACCTACGACCTTTGGCAGTATTCCTGGACGACCAGTGTCCCGGGCATCGCGGGGAACGTGGACGGGAACGTGTTCTTTGGTGATTTAAGTGAGTTTGCTGAGAAGTATGTGATCAGCACCGTGCCGGACGACCACGGGGATGATGATACGGAAGCGACGGTGGTGGGTCTGCCATCGTTTACTTTGGGCGAGCTCGAGACCACATTCGATGCGGACTGGTTTGAGTTCAATCTAACCAATGGCAACGACTACAGCTTCAGCGTGGTCGATGCCGGGCTGGGTTCGGCGGAGCTTTCGCTTTATTCAGATACGGGGACGCTGATCGCGACGGACAGCGGGCCGGCGGCGGGGGGCATGCTTGCGGAACTGGCCTATAACCCGGCGGTGGGCGGGACGTTTTACCTTGAAGTGAAGTCGTCGGGTGTGACGGGTTCGTACGGCCTAGCGGTGCAGGAGGCAGACGATCACGGCGACGATATCGGTTCGGCGACCGAGCTGACCGCGCTGGTGGCGGGGGGGATCCAGATCAGCGGGGACGTTGACTATTTCCACCTGTCGGCGACGGCGGGGATGCAGTACGACCTCCAGGTGCAGGACTTCGGGATCGCTGACGCGGTGTTGACGCTGTACGACGGCGTCGGCGGCGTGATTGATACGGACTCGGGCTCGAACTTAGGCGGGACGCACGCACAGGTTGTGTGGACGGCGCCATCGACCGGCGACTTCTATGTCGCGGTGTCGGCGCAGACCGGGACGATCGGCGACTACTTCATCACGATGACCGAGTCGCAGGCGCAGCTTACAGGCGACCTGGATGGCGATGGCTTCGTCGGGATCAACGACCTGAACGTGGTCTTGAGTAATTGGAACCTGAACGTGACGCAGGGCGACCTGCTGTCGGGCGATCCGAGCGACGATGGTTTTGTGGGGATCGATGACCTGAACATCGTGCTGAGTAATTGGAACGCGGGGACCCCGCCGACGGCGTCGGAGATTACCGAGGCGATCGCGGCGGCCTACAGCGGGGCGATTGTGACCCCCGAGGACTCGGAGCAGTCCGAGGTGGTGGCGGCGGGCGTCGCGACGCAGATACTGGGCATCGACGTGTCGGTCTGGCAGGGCTCGATCAACTGGTCCAACGTGGCGGCGTCGGGCAAGGAGTTCGCGTTTATCCGTGCGTTGGACCGTGACGGGGAGTTAGACACGCGGTTTTTGAGCAACATCGCGAACGCGACGAACGCGGGCGTGATCTCTGGCGCGTATCAGTTTGTGACGCCTTGGACGGACGGTTACAACGACGCGGTCGATGAGGCGACGCAGTTTGCGACGCTGTTGCAGCCGTACCTGACCAGCGACTATCTGAGGCCGGTGATCGACATCGAGGCGGGCCCGCCACACAGCCCAACGCCTTTGGAACTGGACAACACGGTTCTGACCAACTGGGTCCACGAATACATGTCGACGTTCGTGAGCCTGACGGGCATCGAGCCGTTGATCTATACCAACACGAATCACGCGTTGAATGCGTTTGACTCGAGTATCGCGCAGTATGACCTTTGGCTGGCGAACTGGACGAACGACCCGAACAACCCACCGGGCGGGAACGCCGACGGCGTGTGGAACGGGTACGACCTCTGGCAGTATTCCAGCACGACGAGTGTGCCGGGCATCAGCGGGAACGTGGACGGGGACGTGTATTTCGGTTCGCTGGCGCAGCTGATCGCGGATTACGGGATCGTGCCTCCGCCGGACGATCACGGTGATGACCGGCCTAACGCCACGGCTGTGGGCCTGCCTTCCGCGACGGCGGGCGATCTGGAGACGCTTCTGGATACGGACTGGTTCGAGCTGACGCTTGTGAACGGTGAGGATTACACGTTCGGCGTCGCCAGCACGGAGATGAGCGGGGTCGAGCTGTCGCTGTACAGCGAGTCGGGCACGCTGATTGATTCGAGCACGGGCCCGGGTTCGGGTGCGTTCCTGGCGGACCTGACCTACAGCGCACTGGCTGGCGGCACCTATTACCTGGAAGTCAAGTCGACCGGCGAAAATGGCTCTTACCTGGTGATCGCGCAGGAGACGGACGACCACGGCGACACGATCGGTACGGCGTCGGAGTTGGCGGCGTTTTCCATGGGGGGCCTGCAGACCGGGACGGATGCGGATTACTTCCACTTCACCGCAACGGCGGGGATGCAGTACGACATCAAGGCGCTGGACTTTGGGATCGCCGATGCGACGCTGACGCTTTACGACGCGGGCGGCGGTGTGATCGATACGGATTCGGGTGCAAACCCCGGCGGGACACACGCGCAGATCGTCTGGACGGCCGGGGCGAACGCGGAGATGTATGTCGCCGTGACGTCGCAGTCGTCGGCGATCGGCGACTACATCGTGTCGCTGACCGAGTCCTCGGCCCAACTGGCTGGCGATCTTGATGGTGATGGTTTCGTCGGGATCAACGACCTGAACGTGGTGCTAGGGAACTGGAACCAGAACGTGACGTCGGGCGATTTGTTGTCGGGCGACCCGAGCGACGACGGGTTTGTCGGGATCGACGATTTGAATATCGTGCTGGGTAATTGGAACGCGGGGACACCGCCGGTGGCGGAGGCGAGCACGTCCAGCCAGTCGGAAAGCACAGCGTCGTCGGAGCGTGATATGCAGGCGGTTGCGCCGGTGCGTAGCGAGTCGTCGCATGGATTGGCGATCGCGAACTGGAGCGATACGGGCCGAAGCGCGTTCAGTGATGACTCGGATGACACTTACACCCCGGCGATCGGGCTGTGGGAAGATGATGCGGAATGGGTCTGATGCTCAATCTCATAATGTGTGTCCGGTGTTGAGTGCTATAAGTGGGGGTTTTGATGTACGGCAACAGGCATGCAGGCGTTGAGTTGTCAGATTCGGATCGTGGCGTCGGTTTTGAATTGCAGACGCTTGAGCCTCGGCTGCTGCTAAGCGGCGATCTGACGTTCGGCATTGACGTGTCGCACTGGAACGGGTCGATCAACTGGGCGAGTGTGGCGGCGGCGGACCGGGAGTTTGTCTACATCAAGGCGACCCAGGGCACGACCTTCACCGACAACAAGTTTGCGACGAATATCAACGGGGCGACCAACGCGGGCCTGCGGGCCAGCGGGTATCACTTTGCGACGCCTTACACCGGCGGGGTGAATGATGCGGCGGACGAGGCGGCGTTTTTTCACAGCGTGATCTCGCCTTACCTGACCGACGATTACCTCCGGCCGGTGCTCGACTTTGAGGGCGGGCTCGGCGAGTTCACCAAGGCGGCGCTCACGGCTTGGGTCCACGACTTCATGGACGCGTTCACCTCGATCAGCGGGGGGATCGAGCCCATCATTTATTCGGGGAACAACTACTCGAACAACGCGTTTCTGAATTCGGTTGCGATCTACGACCTGTGGTTTGCGCGTTGGCCTGCGGAGCCGGATTTTGATAATCCGCCGGGGGGTGCGGGGCCTTGGGGGAGCAATTACGACATCTGGCAGTACTCCGCGACCGACAGCGTGCCGGGGATCAGCGGGGACGTCGACGGGGATGTTTACTTCGGCAATATCAGTGAGATGATCGCCAAGTTCGGTATTCACACGGCTCCGGACGATCACGGCGATACGTTGGAGTTGGCGACCGAGGTGGGGGTGCCTTCGCATACACAGGGGCATCTTGGTGCGCTGGGCGACAGCGACTGGTTTGAGTTGCCGCTTGAGGGCGGGCAGGGCTATACGTTTTCGTTGCTGACGGACGAGCTGCTGTCGCTGGATTTTGAGTTGTATTCCGATACGGGGACACTGATCACGTCGGGCACGGCCCCCGTTGACGGGGATGCGCTTGCGGAGATTGTGTATGCGTCGGTCGTTCCCGGGGCGTATTACCTGTCGGTGGGGTCTACGGGTTCGGGGGCGTACACGGTGGGGGTGCAGGAGTCGGACGACCACGGCGACACGATTGGCGAAGCGAGCGAGTTGGCGTCGGCGGCGTTCGGTGGGATCCAGACGGTGACGGATAAGGATTATTTCCATTTTACCGTAAGCGCGGGGGCGAGCTATTCGTTTGATCTGCACAGCGCGGGCCTGACCGGTGCGGTTTTGGATCTGTATGACAGCGGCGGCGGGCTGATCCGGCAACAGCTTGGAACGATCGCAGGGAGCCCGATGGTCCAGATTGATTGGGCCGCCGAGGTTGATGGCGAGATATATCTCGCGGTGCGATCGCTGGGCGGATCGACCGGGGATTATGCCCTGACGATAATTGAATCCGACCCGCTGTTGGCTGGTGATCTTGATGGTGATGGTTTCGTCGGGATCAACGACCTGAACGTGGTGCTAGGGA
>CBDUNP010000086.1:0-10124 GCA_965368605.1 uncultured bacterium
ATGCCCTGGTGGCCGATGAACGCCCCACTGGCCGTCCTCGCGGTCGGCGCTATTTTCGCTGGCATCTTCTTCAATGGATGGATGAGCGGCAGCATTGAAGCTTCAACCGCACACCCGGTCGCTATCCACGCCGTCGATACACACGCACAAGCCGAGCCCGCGTACTCGATCATCCAGGTCGCTTCCAATGCGGAGGGCCACGGCACCGAAGCAGACGCCCATCACGGCGGCGGACACCACCACACCCTCCTGGGCATGGACGTCCACGTAGCGATGCAGATCATCAGCGCTATCATCGCCCTGCTGGGCATCGGCCTCGCCGCCTACTTCCACTGGCTGAACCGCCCGCTGACCGACCAGATCGCCAAGAAGTTCGGCGTCGTCGTCGAGGTCCTCTACAACAAGTACTACGTCGATGAGTTCTACGACGCCGTGATCGTCAAGCCGCTGCGCATGCTCGGCCACGGCTTCTTCCTCTTCGACCAATTCGTGATCAACGGCCTGGTCATCACCGTCGGCTACCTCCCGAGGCTCGCCGGCTGGTCCGTCCAACCGACGCAAAGCGGCAAGATGCAGGGCTACGGCCTGGGCATGGTCTTCGGCGTCGCCGTCGCGGCTCTCCTCGTTTTCAAGTGGGCTTTCTAGGAACCTAAAACAACCCGATGAACCTACTGCTTCTCCTAACCATCTTCCCGATCCTCAGCGCCCTGCCGCTGCTGCTGCCGATCAAGGCGTTCGACTGCCGCAAGACCGTCTGGTCCTACGCGCTACTCAGCACGCTGATCAGCTTCGTCTTCTCGCTGGTTGCGGCGTTCAAGTTCAACTTCAGCGCCACCGGGCAGATGCAGTTCGTCGATTCCGTGCGATGGGTCGAGTCCTTCGGCCTCACCTTTGGGTTCGGGATCGACTCGATCTCGCTGTGGCTGGTCCTGCTGACCACGTTCCTCATGCCGATCATCATCCTCGGCTCGCTGACCGCGGTGAACACACGCATCCGTGAGTTCTACTTCTGGCTGATCGTCCTCGAGACGTTCATGATCGGCACGTTCGTCGCCACCGACATCATCTTCTTCTACGTCTGCTTCGAGCTGACGCTGGTCCCGCTCTACATCCTCATCGGCGTGTTCGGCTCGGACAACCGCCTGCGGGCCGCGAAGATCTTCTTCCTCTACACCTTCACCGGGTCGATGCTCACGTTCGCTGGCGTGATGTACGTCGCCTACATCAACGCGGTCAACACCGGCGGCTGGTCGTTTGCGATTGCTGACCTGTATGTCGCCGCCGCCACGATGAGCGGCACCGAGCAGGCCTGGGTCCTGGGCGCACTGCTCGCAGGCTTCGCCGTCAAGGTCCCGATCTTCCCGGTCCACACCTGGCTGCCGCTGGCACACACCGAGGCCCCGACCGCGGGCTCCGTCATCCTCGCCGGCGTCCTGCTGAAGCTGGGCACCTACGGGCTGCTGCGATTCGCCCTGCCGATGTGCCCCGAGGCTGTGGTCGAATACGCCTGGCTGATCGGCGTCTTCGCCGTGCTCGGCGTGCTGGTCACCGCGCTGATCTGCTGGGTCCAGACCGACGTCAAGAAACTCATCGCCTACTCGTCGGTATCTCACCTGGGCTTCTGCGTGCTGGGCCTGTTCGCACTCGACGCCGACGACACCGGCGCCGTCGGCTCGGTCATGTACATGATCAACCACGGCCTCTCGACCGGCGCGTTGTTCCTCTGCATCGGCATGATCTACGAACGCTTCCACACACGCGACATGGCCAAGATGTCGGGCCTCGGCCGGGTCATTCCCGTCTGGGCATCGTTCACCGTCTTCTTCGTCCTCGCCAGCGTCGGCCTGCCGGGGCTCAACGGCTTCGTCGGCGAGTTCCTCACGCTGCTGGGTGCGTTCCAATCGCCCAGCCAGGTGCTCGGTTACGAGTACGCCGCGTTTGCCGGCATCGGCATGATCCTCGCCGCGATCTACCTGCTCTACATGGTCGGCAAGGTCATCTTCGGCCCGGTCCTCGTCCCCGACGTCCACAACGAAGACGGCAGCCACGACCTCAAAGACCTCAACACCCGCGAGATCGCCACGCTGCTGCCGCTCGCCGCGGGCTGCCTGATCCTGGGCATGCTCCCCAACGGCATGCTCATCAGCCTCAAGGCCCCGGTCGCGCAACTGACCGAACCCGCCCGCGTCGTGGCGAACACCAACCCGCTGGACACGAACACCGTGTCGATCCAGCCGGGCCTGCGTCTTGTCATCGACGCCCCCGGCATCACGCCCGGCGTTAGCCCCGCAACCACCCCAACTAACCCGATGAAGACCGCCGACCGCGCGGCGGAGCGTTGACCGATGCATAAAGCCGAAATCATCGAGAAAGTCGCCGGGCTCTGGCCCGAGATCGTCATGCTCATCGGCGCGACCCTGTGCCTGTTCATCGGGCTGTCCAAGGGCAAGGGCCCCCGCCGAAGCACGCCGTGGATCGCCGCGTTCACCCTCGCCATCGCCGCGCTGATGGTCGGCGAGAACCTCGGCAGCGAGACCAACGCGCTCGCCGGGATGGCCGGCTACGTCAAGCTCGCCGTCGCGGGCATCGGCCTGATCCTGCTGATGGTCGCCGCGGGCGTCCCCAACCGCCTCAAACAAACCCTCGACGCCGAGGCCGCCAGGGTCTTCGAGCCCGGCGACGTGATGACCGGCGAGTTCTACGCCTTCTTCCTGCTCAGCCTCACCGGCGTCATGCTCACCGCGGGCGCGGGCGACCTGGTCTGGCTCTTCCTCGCACTGGAACTGACCAGCCTGCCGACCTACGTCATGGTCGCCACCAGCCGCGACCGCATCGAGGCGCAGGAGTCGGCCGTCAAGTACTTCTTCCTGGGCGCTCTCGCCGCCGCGGTCTTCCTCTACGGCTTCGCCCTGATCTACGGCGCGACCGGCTCGACCGACTTCGTCGAGATCACCGCCATCGTTCAGCAACAGATGGCTGAGGGCGGCGGACGCCTGCCCACCCTGCTATTGATGGGCATGACCCTCGCGGTCGTCGGCGTCTGCTTCAAGATCGCCGCCGTCCCCATGCACTTCTACACCGCCGACGTCTACGAGGGCGCCGCGACCCCGGTCACCGCCTTCCTCGCGTTTGTCCCCAAGACCGCCGGCGCCGTCGCGTTGATCCTGCTGCTCTCGCTGATCGGCTGGCCGCTGCCTGTCGAGATCGAGTCGCTGATCTGGATCATCGCCGCCGTCACCATGACCCTCGGCAACGTCCTGGGCCTGCTGCAAAACAACGTCAAGCGTGTCCTCGCCTACAGCTCGATCGCACACTCCGGCTACATCCTCGTCGGCCTGCTCGCAGGCCCTGCGGTTAATGAGGCGACCGGGGGGGCCGGCGGTACACTGAGCAACGGCATCGCCGCCATCCTCTTCTACCTCGTCGCCTACGGCCTGGGCACCATCGCCAGCTTCGCCGTCCTGGGCTGCCTCCGCGCCGACGACCGCGAGGCCCAGACCTACCAGCATATCTCCGGCCTGCACAAGAAGCACCCCTTCCTCGCCGCCATCATGCTGCTGAGTGTCCTCTCGCTGGTCGGCCTGCCGCCGCTGGTCGGCTTCCTCGGCAAGGTCTACCTCATCGGCTCGGCCTTCAGCGCCGGGTTCACGATGCTCGTCATCGTCCTGGTCCTCAACTCCGCCATCAGCGCCGCCTACTACCTCCGCATCGCCAGCGCCTGCTACTTCGGCGAGCCGGACGACAGCGTCTACTCCGCGGGCATCTTCCCACGCTATGCCGGCGCACTGGTCGCCGCCGTCCTCGCCATCGTCCTGGGCATCATCGGCAACGGCCTGGTCAACGCCACCAGCAACGCGAGCACCAAAACCCAGGCCACCGCGCAGACCCAGACCCTGCCCGCACAGGCCATGCAGCCCGCAGCACAGATCACCACCGCTCGATAAAAAGCCGCACCCCACACGCTTTACTCTTACCGAATCTTCCCCGATTCCGGTAGAACTATCCCGTCGGCGCGCCTAAGATCTACTTGTATGCGCCCACCTCTCCCGGCGCTCAATCACACGCCTCTTTGATAAGGTCTGAATCACCATGGATGACGCCACACGAAAGAACATCATCGACCTGCTCGTCACCAGCTACAACATGGAGATCGAAACGGTCATCAACTACATCGCCAACGCCGAGAACCTCGACGGCATCCGCGCCCAGCACATCAAGCAGGCCCTCGGCGATGATGTCGCCGAAGAGCTCGGCCACGCACAATTGCTCGCCAAACGCATCAAGACCCTCGGCGGCGCGGTCCCCGGCTCTCAAGCCCTCACCTGGTCGCAGTCCTCACTCCAGCCCCCCGCCGACCGGCTTGACGTCGTCTCCGTGATCCAGGGCGTCATCGACGCCGAACAAGGCGCGATCGACCATTATCAAAAAGTCATCCTCGCCGCCGGCGACGACGACCCCGTCACCGCCGACCTCTGCACCACGCTCAAGGGCGACGAAGAAGAACACCACCAGCTTTTCAAAGGTTTCCTCGCCGAGTCCAAAACCTGGGCCTGACCCGCAACTCGTTTTCAATCCTGCGCCACCGATCGGTTTTGCCCGCCGCAAACGCCGTGTGATATAGTGCGCCCCTTATCCACGGTCCCCGCACGGCTGCCAGACATGACTTCATTTACTTTGCTCCTCGCCGCAGCCCTGATCTTTGCCGTCATCACCGCTTCGCCGTTAAGCCTCCACGCCGACACGCTATCGGCCGACGCAGACCGTGTCCTAAGCATCCAAGCCGTTCTCCCCGAACACTGCGGCGCAGCCGTCCTCGCCATCGATCACGGCAAAGTCATCTTCCAACAAACCTTCGGCACCGCCGACATCGAATCCCAGGCCCCCGTCACCGAGCAGACCAACTTCCGCATCGCCTCGATCACCAAGCAGTTCACCGCCACCGCGATCATGCTGCTGATCGATGAAGGCAAGCTCTCCCTGGACGACACGCTGGACACCTTCTTCCCCGGCTTCCCCGACTACGGCCGACGCATCACCGTCCGCCAGGTCCTCAACCACCGCTCGGGCCTGCCCGACTACGAAGACCTCGTCCCCGAACACACCACCCTCCAGGTCCACGACCTGGACGTCCTCAAAATCATCCTCGACACCGACGCCCCCATCTTCGAGCCCGGCACCGATTACAAATACTCCAACACCGGCTACGCCCTGCTGGGCCTGATCGTCGAACAGGTCGCCAAGCAACCCTTCCACGACTTCCTCCGCGATCGCATCTTTAAGCCCCTTGAGATGCACAACACCCTCATGTACGTCCGCGGTCTGAACGAAGTCCCCCACCGCGCCTTCGGCCATAGCAAAGTGGACGGCCGGTGGACCCGATCCGACCAGTCCGTCACCAGTGCCGTACGCGGCGACGGCGGGATCTACAGCTCGCTTAACGACCTCACCAGATGGCTCGCCGCCCTTGATCAGAAAAAACTCTTGAGTGACGCCGCCTACCAAGAGATGTTCACCCCCGTCCCCACCGACGACGACACCATCGCCTACGGCTTCGGCTGGCGCATCGACACCTACAAAGACACGCCCCGCGTCCACCACACCGGCGGCACCCGCGGCTTCTCCCTGTGCCTGCAACGCTTCCCCGACCGCAACGCCGCCGTGGTTGTGCTGTTTAACAACAACGTCACCGGCGGCATGACCCCCGTCACCGAGCGCGTCGCCGACGTGCTGCTGTTTAATGGGGATTAGTCGACACGCCCCCCGCTGATGTTTGCCTGCCAACTCACAAATAAAAAAACCCCGGCTCTCACCGGGGTCAATCCGTATTACGTTTTTAATAGGCAGTTGGCTGTACCAGATCACGCAGCCTGCGTCAGCGACAAGCCGGGCGTGTCGTCCGTGTCAGATTCAGCCGGCGCTTCGGTCAGTTCACCCGGGCTGTTCGCCAGGCGCAGCTCCTGCACCCGCGTCCGGTCCGCGTCCAGCGCGGCAGCCAGCGACTCGTGTGCCCGCCGGACCCTTGCCAGGCTCGCCCACTCCGCGTCCATCTCGCAACGCAGCTCGACTAGTTCCTGCTTCTGATCGTTCAGTTCCGCGTGCGAGCGCTCAAGCTGCAACCGGTCGGCCTCCAGCGCCTGCTGGGTCTGCTCCAGTTGCGCCTTCTCCTTCTCGAACATCAGTTGGGCACGCTTGAGCGCATCCCGGTCCAGGTCCAGGTGCGTCCGGTCATACTCCATCTGCTTGCTGGCCTCATCCAGCTCCGCCTCGCGATGCTGAATCCGCGCGGACCGGGCCTGGACATCATCGTTGGCCTGACGCTGCCACTGCCTCAGCCCCTCACACCGCTGCTGAAGCTCATCCAGCAGCGTCGCCGCATTCGGCAGGCTCGTGGGCACGGTGATCGGCTCGGGCTGGCTCACGACGGGTTCGGGGATCGCCGCGACAGGCTTGGCGACAACCTCCGCCGTCTCAACGGGCTTGGCGGGCTCGGTTTGAGGCTGTTTCGCCGCCGGCCGCCGCTTGTTCTTCTGAGTCCCCGCCCCCCCCTTGGCATCTGTCTTGCGCTGCTTCCGCTTGGCCATGGCCTGCTCCCTGGTGAATAAGAAAATGAGCTCCCTCTATACATCGTATATTCCGGGCCCCCGCTTCAGGTCCGGTCGTGACGGTCAGGCACCCCCGCTGGGGCCCCAATCCTGCGTCCCGCCCCAAGTTCTTACAGTTCCGAGGGCTATACGCCGATAATCCGTGTTAGCCGCGTGTTAGCCCCTTTGGCTGGGGTCGCGTGCAGAAACGGAGGCCGACCATGAGCACGCAGAACACCCAAGACATCCGCATCGAACAGCGTGGCGACCTGGCCGTCCTGGCCGTCGACAAGCCCATGCTCACCAGCCTCGAGGCCGACCGCCTCCTGACCACCCTACGCAGCTACCACGAGCAGACCGGCTGCGTCCAGTTTGTCATCGACATGGCCGGCGTCGACTTCATCGATTCCGCCTGCATCGGCTCGATGGTCACGTTCCTGATCGAGATCGACAAAGCCAACGGCAAACTCATGCTCGCCGGCTGCCAGAAGACCGTCGAAGAACTGCTGAAAATCACCGGCCTGACCACCCACATCCCGCTGGTCGCCTCCGTAGAACACATCTACGAAGACCGCGAATAGCCTTTACTGTGCGCCCCGGCTCCCGGTAGTCGATATCACTAACATGCGTTTCCGTCACGCCGTCATCCTCAGCCTCGCAACAACCCTACTCATCGCCTGCGGCTGCGGCGAACGCAGCATCGACGAGTCCAAGCTCGTCAAAGGCATGGACCGCTCCGGCATCATCGCCCGCTTCGGTGCGCCGGACAAACGCAAGTCCCACGGCAGCATGGAACGCCTCACCTACAACGACGGCGACCACTACCAATACCTGATCCTGCTCGACGACAACAAACTCATCGAGTGGCACCACGACCGCATCTACAAAGCCAACCGCTTCGCCAACGTCCGTGGCCGCGAGCAGTACAAAAAATAAATCCCAACCACCTCAACCGCCCTTAACGCCGGTCTCTGAGTCCGCCAAGCCCCGGGCCTCATCCAGCCCCAACCAACCGGTTGCTTGAGAGCTGCCCCCTCACCCCACGCCCGATAAGCCCCGCCCCTTCCACGCAGGACGAAAACCCGTCATCACGCCGAATAGATAAGTACCCCGCCACCCGCATGGCGGGGGATGCTGAACCGACAGACAGGGATCCAAGGAGCGACGCATGGCAGGCAGGAAAATGACACTGGGAATGTGGAAACGCCAACTCGGTGAGGCCGTGGCCCTGCATCAGACCCCCGAGCTGCTGGGCATCCCCGCCGCCCAGGTCGGCCGACTCGTCAAACGCAAGAGCCTGCCCGTCTACTCCTTCCGCCTGCCCCAGGGCCCGGTCATCCGGATGGTCCGACGACACGACCTGGACATGGTCAAGAAAAGCCTCACCCCACCGAAACTCGAAGACCTCGTCTCAGCCATGCAGATCATGGTCGCCCAGGATTAACCACCACACGGTTTTTCTCTTCCGCCGCTTGCGGCTTAGCGACTCATCCCACCGCCCTACTCTGCCCCCGCAAAGCGCCGTCCCGTTTACCCCCCCGCGCGAAGCGCCGCGACTTGTCGCGCTCTGCATGCCTACCACCTCCCGCGCCCCGAAGCCCACGTTCTAAGAACGTGGGCCGCATCCCACCCACTTCAGCAATCAGCAATCACAATTCAAAAATCACCTTTCCCCTACAATACCCCCCATGCCACGCACCACCGCCGCCGCCCTGCTCCTGCTCATCACCTGCACCTTGGGCTGCCACAACGCCGGCAGCGTCCCCCCCGGATGGCAAGCCGCACCCATCACGTCCAACAACGTCAACAACCCGCACCACGAAACCCCCGGCCAACTCCAGGTCATCATCTGCTACGGCAACACCCTCTCCAACCACACCGCGCTGCGCCTCACCGCCGCCGAAAAACCCGACCTGTTCTGGGACCCCGGCGGAACCTTCCTGCAAAACAAACCCGAACACGCACGCACACACGACGTCATCACACAAAACGCCCCCACCCTCGACCAGTGGTGGCTGTACCGCCGCGACGGCTGCCGCGAACCGATCATGGAAGTCTTTCAATGGTCGCTATCCCCCGAACAAGCCAACCGCCTGCACGCCATCCTGATCGATCGACAAGACCCTGCCGACCCGACACAGAGCTTCGAGCCCGACGCCGGCGGGCTCCAGTGCTGCAAGAAAGTCTGCGAATACCTCATCCGCTTCGCCGACAACAATCCCGCGGTCAAAGATAAAATGTTCTGGCCCCACAAGCTCGCCGAACACCTATGGACCCAATCCCCCGACCGCGTCCTCATCTACCGCGCCGATGGCGAAACACTTCAGTACAAACGTGACACCAACTCACCCGTTACCGAATAACAAAACAACTTCTCTCTTCAGCCGCTTGCGGCTTAGCGCTGTAACTCAACAGCCGACACACCCGCAACTTTGAAAAAACAACCGCCTTACTCCCCCTCCCCCACGTCCACCTGATCCCAGTCGATCTCGCTCATCACCTCTTTGTATTCTGCCAGCGCCACCCGCGCCGCTTCCAGGTCACGGCTGCGGACCATCACCTTCACCTCGCTGTAACACTCGCCACGGAAGTTCGCCATCAGCCCGCCCTCGGCGACCGCATCGATCCCGCCGTCTTTCAGCGCCGCCACGATCATCGCCGCCCGCGACTCATTGAGGGTTGAGGTCAACGCTTCCAGATGATCAGGGTCGGATGTCATATCTGAGCCTCCAGAATAAGCGTAAAACAACCGTGAAGTGATTCACTAAATTATAGCCGCCCCCACAGACTCCTCCGCCGATCACCCCCCACCAATCCATGCCAGCCCACCGTAAACAACGTGCCAGCCACCACCTACACCCCTCTAAAATCCGCTCCGAAATACCCCGGAATCCCCCGGAGCCCCCTCGAATCACCGCCCGGATCGGCCGATAAAGAGCCTATGAGCTACCCGCCAGAACAGCCCATTTCCGCGCCCGCCAACGAGCCGCTGAACCAGCAGCACTACGACGCCATGCGCGAAGCGAAAACCAAGCGTAAGAAGATCGACTTCGCCATCGGCGTCGCGACCTTCAACGGCTGGAGCATCGGCATCTTCGCCGCACTCTCCGCGCTGATCCTCCCCCTGTCGTTCAACCTCCAGGGCCTGCTCATCACGCTCGGCCTAGGTGCCGTCGCCTACCACGAGTTCAAGGGCCGACGCCTGTTGCACCTCCTGGACACACGCGCTCCAAAACTGCTGGGCTACAACCAGCTCGCGCTCGGGTCGGTGATCGTCGGCTACTGCGCCTGGAACCTCATCGCCGAACTCGCCGGCCCCGGCAGCTACGCACAGACCATCCAGGAAAACCCCGAGCTCGCCGACGTGCTCGGCCCCATGGAAGACCTGATGAGCATGATCATCGTCCTGGTCTACGGCTCCGCGATCCTCCTGACCATCCCCTACCAGGCCCTGATCGCATGGTACTACTTCAGCCGTGCCAAACACCTCAAGGCATACATCGACCAGACCCCCCAGTGGGTCACCGACCTGCAACGCGCCGC
>CBDUNP010000087.1:0-10124 GCA_965368605.1 uncultured bacterium
CGTCCGCCACGACGCCTGCGCCGCTTCTTCTTCGTGCCGCCTTCTTCGCCGTCCTCGGACTCGGACTTGGCCGCGTCATCTGCCGACGATTCGGTTGACTCTTCTGCACGGTTGGCGGAATCGGTGTTCGCTTCGCCCTGATCGGTCTGCGACTCGTCATCGCGGCCGCCGCGTCCGCGTCTGCGCCGACGGCGTCGCCGCTTGGCGGGCTTCTCTTCTTCCTGATCGGCGTCGGGGTCCGCAGATTCTTCCGGGCCGGGATAGCCGGAGATATCGATCGGGGCCACGTCCGTGTCCTCGTCCAGGTCCAGCCCGTCGATCTCCGGCAACGCGTCGCCCACGATCTCAACGAACGAGGTCTCGGTCGGCGGGGCGATCCCCTTGATGTCGCTTAGGGTTTCAAACTCCATCTGCCCACCGCGTTCATCGAACAGGCGGATCTCAACGTAGCTGACGGAATTGCCGCCGACGCGGACGGTCACGGGTTTGCCGTAACGTTTTTCGAGCTCGACGAGCTGCGACCGCTTGCGGTTGAGCAATTGGAACGCGGCGTCCGGGCTGATGATCAGCTCCGCACGGACAACGATCTCACGGTGCAGCACCAGCGCCAGGCGACGCATCACGTCCAGCACGACGGACTCGGGGCTTTTGACGTGGCCGCTGCCCTCGCAGGCGGTACAGGTTGAAGACTGTGAAGATTCCAGCGACGGCCGCATGCGTTGGCGCGTCATCTCAAGCAGGCCGAACTGGCTGATCGAGCCGACGCGGGTACGTGCGCGGTCTTTCTTGAGGTTGTTGCGGAAGCGCGTCTCGACCTGACGCCGACGCTTCATGTCGCGCATGTCGATCAGGTCGTTGACGATCACCCCGCCGAGGTCGCGGAGGCGGAGCTGCCGACAGATGACGTCCACGGCCTCCATGTTCGTGTTAAACGCGTTGGACTCCGCGTCGCGGGCGCTACGGCTCTTGCCGGAGTTCACGTCGATGGCGACCAACGCCTCGGTCTGGTCGAAGACCAGCGACCCGCCGGACGGCAGGGGGGCCTCGTGCGCCTTGATCGCCTCGATCTGACGCTCGATATCAAACCGGTGGAACAGCGGCACCGGGTCGTGGTAGTAGCTGACCGCCGGGCGCGACCGCGGGCTCGCGATCGCCAGGAAGTCGTGCGCCCGCTGCGCCGCCTGGGGGTTATCAATCACGACGCGCGTGATGTCGTTGGTAAAGACGTCGCGGATCGTGCGGATGATCAGGTCCTGCTCGGTGTAGAGCTCGCCGACGCCGCGCAGCTGCTTCTTCCGGCGTTCGATGCTCTTCCAGAGGCGGACCAGATACGCAAGGTCGCGCTTCAGGTCGGTCTTGGTCTGGCCCATCCCGGCGGTGCGGATGATAAACCCAAAGCCCTCGGGCGGCTTGAGCTCGGCGAGGATCTTACGCATCTCCCGACGAGCGTCATCGTCTTCAACCTTCCGCGACACGCCCAGCCGCTGCATCTGCGGCATCATCACCAGGAAACGCCCCGGGATGGATAGATAACTCGTCAGCGTCGGGCCCTTGGTGCCGATGCCTTCTTTGAGGATCTGCACCATGATGTCCTGCCCGCGCTTCAGGCATTTCTGGATCGGCGGGCGTTCGTGACGCGGTGTCTTGCTGCCGACCTGCTCGGTCTCTTCGCGGTGCTTGGCCGAGAAGTAGCTCGGGTGCAGGTCGGTGATGTGCAGGAACCCGTTGCGCCCCTCGCCGAAGTCGATGAAGGCGGCCTGGATCGAAGGCTCGACATTGGTGACCTTGCCCTTGTAGATGTTCCCGACGTGCGAGCCCGCGCTGGCGCGTTCCTGGTAGAACTCTTCAAGGACGCCGTCCTCGACGATAGCGATACGACACTCTTCGCCGGGGACGTAGTTGATTAACATCTCAGATTTTGGCATGAAAATTCTGGCCGTGGGTCACGGTTGCCCGGCCGAAGGTCTGCACGCAGAAACGGCGCGACCCCAGAGGCGCAAAGGCGTCCGGGGCTGTCGTCTTTCTGTGTGTGACGCTCGGTTGGTCAAGGGTGACTCACAACCACTTTCGTTCTAGTGCGGTGGTTACGCTCAAGCGGGTGCGGTTGCACCGGCGAGCGTTCAGGCCGCGGTTTTCGTTTCCGGGTGTTAGTAACCGATGGAACGTCCATCGAACACGCCCGGTATGGCTTTACCTAATTGGTCGCGTAAATAGTTGGCGACTTCCCTGTCCGAATCGAACGTGGCGGCCTTGCGGGCGACACGTCTGCATTGGTCGATCGATACCGCACGGATGATCTGCTTGACCTCCGGCAGTGCGGGGGGGGTGATCGATAACGATCTCAGCCCCAGCCCGACTAACAGCATTGTATACTCTGGCGCGCTGGCCATCTCCCCGCACAGGCTGACGTCCACCTGGGCCTTGTCAGCCGCCCTCACCACCCCCTGAATCAGCGAAATCACCGCCGGGTGGGCCCCGGAGTACAAACTGGCGATCCGCTCGTTGCCCCGGTCCACCGCCACCGTGTACTGGATCAGGTCGTTGGTCCCGATGGACATAAAGTCCACTTCATGGCAGAAGGTCTTGGCCTGGATCGCCACGGAAGGCACCTCGACCATGATCCCCACCGGGATATTCTCGCGGTAGGGGATGCCCTGTTCTTCGAGGTCTTCCATCACGTCGCCGAGGATCATGCGCGACTGCCGCAGCTCCATGATGTTGCTGATCAGCGGAAACATGATCTGCACCGGCCCGGCCGTAGACGCCCGAAGGATCGCACGCAGTTGAACCTTAAATAACGGAAGGTTCTGCAGGCACAGCCGGATCGACCGGCAGCCCAGAAACGGGTTACGCTCGTTCGCGTCGGTCCCGGTCGTGCTGAACTTGTCCATCTTGTCCGCGCCCAGGTCCAGCGTGCGCACGGTCAGAGGCAGGCCGTTGAGGTTATTAATCGCTTCCAGATAAGTCTGGTACTGCTCCTCTTCGGTCGGTTCCGTGCTCGCGGCCAGATAGAGGAACTCCGTGCGGTACAGTCCGATGCCTTTGGCGCCGTTGTTCAGTGCCTGCCCGATCTCGCTTGGGAACTCGATGTTGGCCTGCAGGTTGATGGTTGTGCCGTCTTTGGTTTCGGCGGGCAGATCGCGGATCTCGCCGAGCTGATCCGTGAAGGCAACCATCCGGTCGGCCTGTTTGCGCGACAGCATCAACTGCTCCGCGTCAGGGTCGATCGTGATAATGCCGCGCTTGCCGTCGATGACCACGGTGTCGCCGGTATTCACATAGGTCGTGATGTCTTCCAGGCCAACAATCGCGGGGATCCCAAGCGCGTGCGCGAGGATGGCGGTGTGGCTGGTCAGCCCGCCGGCGTCGGTCGCGATGCCCTTGATCTTCGAGCGATCCAGCGATGCCGTCTGGCTGGGGGTCAGGTCGTGGGCGATGATGACGGCGCTGGTCTCTAGCTGGCTCAGCTCGTCGCGTGTCTTGCCGATCAGGTGCCGGAGGATACGCCGCTCCAGGTCCCAGACATCCGAGACACGCTCGCGCATGTACCGCGACTCGGCCTGAAGAAACTTCTTGCCCATCGCCTTGAGCACGGAGTACACCGCGAACTCGGCGGTAACCTTCTGGTTCTCGATCGCGGAGCGCAGCTCGCTGACCAGCGATTTATCCGTGAGCATCCCGACGTGGAAGCCGAAGATCGCGGCCAACTCCGGCCCGACGCTCGCGGTGGTTTTGTCTTTAAGCTCCAATACCTCATCCGTCGATGCCTTGAGCGCATCGTCCAGGCGGGTGAGTTCTTTGGGGACTTGTTTAGGCGCAACCGTCCTGCGCGGGATCGGCTGGTCTTCGCCGTCCAGCACCATCGCCGGCGCTATAGCGACGCCTGGCGATACCGGGATGCCTTTTTTAGTCAGCATAGGTCCGCGTGGGAGGGGAACGTGGCAATAGTACGCTGCGACCGTCCCTGCGGGTCTCCAAATTGTTGATCACACCGCCAATCGGTGAGATCCGTGTCTTCGCGCGGTCGGTCAGGCCTTGGCGGCCTTTTTGAGCCGAGCGGCGCGGTCTGTTTTTTCCCAGGAGAAGCTGCCGTCTTTACCGGGCTTGCGTCCAAAGTGCCCGTGGGCGGCTGTCTGGGTATAGATCGGCTTTTTCAGTCCCAAGTGTTTGATGATCCCCGAGGGGGTCAGCGGGAAGTGTTCTCGGACGAGCTTGCTGATCGTCGCGTCGGAAACCTTACCGGTCTCAAAAGTCTCGATATGCACGCTGGTGGGCTGTGCAACGCCGATCGCGTAGGATAATTGGACCTCGCAGATGTCCGCCAGCCCCGCCGCCACAATATTCTTGGCGATATATCGGCCCATGTACGCCGCCGACCGATCGACCTTCGACGGGTCTTTCCCCGAAAACGCGCCGCCGCCGTGACGACCGCGTCCGCCGTAGGTATCCACGATGATCTTACGCCCGGTCAGGCCCACGTCGCCGTGCGGCCCGCCGACCTCGAACTGCCCGGTCGGGTTGACGTGGATCGTCACCTTCTTGGGGTCGTATAGCTTCTTAGGCATGCAAGGCTCGATGATGTGTTTGATCACCTGCTTCTTCAGCTGTGCCTGCTTGGCCTTGCCGTTCCACATCGCGGCGTGCTGCGTCGAGAGCACGACCGTGTCGATGCGGACGGGCTTGTGGTTCTCATCGTATTCAACCGTGACCTGGCTCTTGGCGTCGGGGCGCAGGCCCTTGATCTTGTTGGCCTGACGGACCTTCGCGTGCTGCGCCACAAGCTTGTGGGACAGGTCGATCGGCAGGGGCATCAGGCTCGCCGTTTCACTACAGGCGTAGCCAAACATCAACCCCTGGTCGCCGGCGCCCTGTTCTTTGTGTAGGCCCGAACCCGCGGTCACGCCCTGGCTGATGTCCGCCGACTGCGAGTGCATCGTCCGCATCACGCCGCAGGTGTCCGCATCGAACCGCATGCCGATGTCGCCGGTGTACCCGATATTACGGATGGTGTCGCGGACGGTGTTCTCCGCGTTGTTCAGCGCTTCGACCGCTTTCTGGTTGTGGACGGTGATCTCACCGCCAACGACGACCAGGCCGGTGGTGCAGAAAGTCTCGCAGGCAACGCGGGCATCGGGGTCTACCTTCAGCAGGCTGTCCAGGATCGCATCGGAGATCTGGTCGGACACCTTGTCGGGGTGCCCCATCGACACGGATTCGCTGGTGAAGTGGTAGTTACCGCTGCTCTTGCCTTTGGCCATCTTATGATTTCCTAATGATTTAGATCGTTTTCTCGCCTCTTGCCCTGCCCGGCGCAAGTGCCTGGGCTGGTTTGGCGGGGGGTAGGTAAGTTTTAAGTCAGGCGGCTCAGCCAGCCTGTATTACGTCGTTTAGGATGCAGTTTGTAGCGGGTTATGGGGTGTTAAGCAAACATGTCAAAGCGGGGGGGAGGTTTGGGCGTGCCGGGTATTTTTTTAAATAAACTTTTATTTATCAAATGTTTAAGATTTTATAGAGCTCAATTTCAGCCGCTTGAGCAGCATAGGCATGGTCAGCCCCTGGACCACAATCGAGAAGACCACCACCGCGTAGGTCATAAACAGGATCGCCTGGTAGCTCGCAGGCGACTCCGCCCCCAGCGTTTCCTTTAAGGATAGCGCCAACGCCACCGAGATCCCCCCACGCAACCCGCCCCAGGTCAGCACCTTGATCGCGTGCGGTGTGAACTCGTGGAACCGCTTGAGCATCGTCATCGGCAGGCTCACCGCCGTCATCCGCGCCAGCAGCACCATCGGGATCGCAATCAGCCCCGCTTCGAGGTTGATCGTGTCGAACGTCAGCACCAACACCTCCAGCCCGATCAGCACAAACAGCACCGCGTTGAGGATCTCATCAATCAGTTCCCAGAACGTGTCCAGGTGTTCACGGGTCGTGTCTGACATCGCGTGTTCCCTGCCGGGGTTGCCGATCAACAGCCCAGCCACCACCATCGCGATCGGCCCGGACAGCCCCCACGCCACCGCCAGCGCGTAACCCCCAGCCACCAGCGCCAGCGAGATCATCACCTCGACCTGATAGTTGTCGACGCTGCGCAGCATCATGAACGCGAGCACGCCGATCGCCAGCCCGAACACCGCGCCGCCCAGCGTTTCCTTGGCGAAAAGCACCGCGACCTCGGCCGGCTCAACCTCCAATGCGTGCTCAGATTCATCGGCAATCACAGCGTCAACGTGGTCCGCCGTGTCAACCGGTTCCGGGGGCGCATCCGTGATTAGTCTTATCTGATGACTGGAATTTACCGCACCGGCGTGCGTATCCGCATGGCTTGCACCATGCCCGTGCCCGCCAAAACCCGCGACCCCCATCAGCGCCAGGAACACCACCACGCCGACGCCGTCATTAAATAGCGACTCCCCCGCGATCTTGGTCTCCAGGTTCTTCGGGGCCCCCAGCGTCTTAAGAATCGCCAGCACCGCGATCGGGTCGGTCGGCGAGATCAACGCACCAAACAACAAACAGTAAATCACCGGCATGTCCTGACCCAGCACTTTAAACAAGCACCACGTAAGCAACGCCACCAGCACCGTCGACGTCACCACCCCCAGCGTCGCCAGCAACGCGACCGGCCACTTCTGCGACCACAGCCGACGCATGTCCACGTGCAACGCCCCGGCAAACAACAAAAACCCCAGCATGCTGTTCAGCAGCGCCGCATCAAAATCAATCTGGTCCAGCACCTGCCTGGCCTTGTCGCCCACCGACGGCACGAACTGCGCCAGTCCGATAAGCCCAAGCGAAAACGCCAGAGCCAGCACCATCACCCCGATCGTCTGCGGCAGCTTGATGAACCGGTGGTTCAGGTACGCCATCAGTGCCGTCAGCGTCAGCAGCAGTGCGATGATCTGGAATATGCCCAAGTGAAGCCCCTTGCTCTTAGTAAACCTATCTAAAACCTAAAAACCTCGCCCTCAACTCCCCCCAGCCGCTTGCGGCTTAGCGCCCTTGCATCCTCCCAAAACCCCAACCTGAATCCAGCCCCCAAACACATCACGCCCATCCCATTCCAACCCCAGTGTACCCCTGCATCCATAATACAGCCCCGCACCCAATCGCTCCGCTCTCACCGATTCCGATAACTCCACCGCCCGTCCAGTTTCCACTGATCCACGCCCCCTCGCCGATGATCTTCCAGCCGGTCGTGCTATGCGCGATCAGAACTTGTCAGGACCCGTCCGTCTTAGGAGACCGCCCGTGAGTGAGGACTATACGCAAGGCCAACCCTTCCCCGCCGTCGCCGGCTTTGGCACCCAAGGCGCCGCCGCCGAGCTCCAGTCCGTTCTCGACCGGGTGAAAGAAGAACGCCTGCGCCTGCTGCGCCTCCTGAAAGACTGCGAGACCCGCTTCGGCACCACCGGTGTCGTCCCGCCCGCCGAAGAGATCGCCCGGCTCACCGGGAAGGTCCGCGCCATCGACGACGCCGTACGCAACCGCTACGACCAGCTCCGCCACGACGAGACCATCCTCGAGAAACGCGCCTACCAGGTCGATCAGATCCGTGAAGGCGTCCAGGAACTCGCCGAGCAGCTCAACCACCAGATCAACAAGGTCCGCGACTACAAGCCCGAGCTCACCGCCGCCAAGCAGGACATGCAGCACCTGATGGAGCAGGTCGTCGCCGAGGCCCGGTCGCAGATTAACCTCCTGGGGGACAACGTCGCCGACCGCATCGGCGAGTACCGCCACGCCCAGGCCTCCGGCCAGGAACAGCTCCGCGAAGCCCGCCGTGAGATCGAGAAGACCTTCGCCGACATCGACCAACGCCTCGCCGCCGCCGCCGGGCTGGCCCGGGACGAAGCCCAGAAACTCATCGACCCCATCTTCGGCCAGCTGGAAAACCACGCCACCGACTGCGGACAGCGTATCCAGCACATGATCGAAGCCGCCGACAACATCGTCCGCGAGAAGCTCGAAGCCCTCCCCGCCGAGGCCCAAGAAACCCTCGGCCCCGCACGCGAAACCCTCGACGCCGTCATCGCCGACGCACGCGAACAGATCGCCACCGTCAACGACGCCATCAAGTCGCTGGACGACCGGCTCAACGGCCTCGCCGACCAGGCCGAAGGCATCGTCGAGCAACAACTCGACTCCGTCGCCAGCCGCGCCGGGCACGCGATGGATGAAGTCTTTGATCACAAGCTCCGTGCTCAGGAAGAACGCCTGGCACGCCGACTGGAAGAACAGCAGGCCGCGTTCCAGCAGCGCGAACAGGAGATGGACAAGAAGCTCAACGACCTGTTCCTGCAGAAGCAGGCCGAGATGATCGTCGCGCTGGATGAACAAGCCGAAGGCCTGATCGATCGCCTCAAGACCAAACACGAAGAGAAGTTCGAGGCGTTGATCACCGAACGTATTGATTCGGTGATGAAGGCGGCCGAAGACCGGGCCAAAGACCTGTCTCAGCAGATCCACGGCCAGATGACCGCCTCGCTGGATCAGAGCCACGCCGAAGCACTCGCCGCCAACCGCAAGATCGAAGACGAAGCCGAACAGATCGCCAGGAAGGCCGACGAGAAGGCCCGCGAAGTCGCCCGCGCGATTGAAGACAGCATGCGTGAGCACGTCGTCGAAGCCATGAGCCGCGCCGACGCCATCACCGATCCATTCAAGGCCAGGCTCGAAGACGCACTGGCGACCCACCGCGCCGAGGCCGAGGAATACTCAAAGAACGCCGAGGACGAGCTCACCGCCAAGGCCAAGGCCCACTGGGACGCCTTCCGCAACGACACCCAGGCCGCGCTGGACAAGCAGAAGCAGGCCCTGGAATCGCAGGCGAAAGACACCATCGAATCCACCCAGCAGGACATGAAGGCGCGCGTGCAGGAACTGTGCCTGTCGTCGCAGAGCATGGTCGACCTCATCGAGCAGCAGCTTTCCCGCAAGCTCAAGGCCGTCGAGCCCCAGGCCCAGCAGGCCATGGGGTCCATCGAGAAGCAGACGACCGAGCGACTCGCGCAGATGCGCGACAACGCCGAGCAGATGGTCAAGCTCACCGAAGACCAGCTGGGTCGACGGATCGCCGATCTTTCGCCCAAGGCGATCTCCGCCGCCCGTGTGGCCGAGCAGGAACTCAACGAGCACCTGGCGCGTGTCCGTCAGGAAGTCGAGAACATCCTCGTCCCGCTGCGTCGTCAGGCCATCGAAGAGCTCGGCCAGATCGCCGAGGTCGGCAAGAACCTCCGAAGTTCGACACGCCGCGACCCCGCTCAAGAGGTCGGCTCAACCGAGCCCCCGGTCGTCAACGCCAGCAAGCTCGCCAACCCTCTGAACGAGATGGCCAACCGCATGGGCAAGAAGGCCGCCAAGCTTGTCACCACCCGCAACGAGAACGAGCCTATCCCCGGCCAGAAGCCCGCCGAGGCTCAATCAGACGACGACCGCCAGGCCGCCTGATTCCCAAAGCCCACCACACCCAACCCATCATCAAACACCCCCAAGCCCGATCATGGCCTTTAGGCCTTGGCCGGGCTTTTTCTTCGTCCCCACCTCGACCCGCCACATCCCCCCGCGCCCGCCACCCCGGGCATCCCCTCACGTTGCAACCGCCCGCGATTCCTGTAGAGTCCATCCTGTCCGATGATGGACTTTTTTAGGACACCCACCATGCCAGCAGCACCCACCACAAAAACCCGCACCGAAAAAGACTCCATGGGCGAGATGCCCGTCCCCGCCGACGCCCTCTACGGCGCCTCCACCGCCCGGGCCGTCGCCAACTTCCCCATCGCCAACCGCCCGCTTCCGCCGGCCGTCATCCACGCCTTCGGCCACCTCAAGGCCGCCTGCGCCCAAGCTAACCTCGACCTGGGCAAACTCGACAAGAAGCTCGCCGACGCCATCATCGCCGCCGCGGATGAGGTCGCCCAGGGCAAACACGACGCCCACTTCCCCGTTGACGTCTACCAGACCGGCTCCGGCACCAGCACCAACATGAACGCCAACGAGGTCATCGCCGCCGTCGCCAACGACAAGCTCGGCCTCGGCGCCACGACTAAAGCCGACGGCGGCGTGCACCCCAACGACCACGTCAATATGGGGCAGTCGTCTAACGACACGTTCCCGACGGCGATGCA
>CBDUNP010000088.1:0-10118 GCA_965368605.1 uncultured bacterium
GGCGAGCTCTTTGCACAGCGGGTCGTCGCCGAGTTCTTTCTCGATGCGGTCGGCGGCGGCGGGTGTGGTGATCCCGGCCTTGTAGATCAGATCGAAGGCCTGCTGCAGCGGCTTGATGTTGTCGCGGTAGCCGTTGCGGCGTAGGCCGATGACGTTCAGCGAGCCGACGCGCTTGGTGTGGTGGACGATGCAGAAAGGCGGCAGGTCTTTGGTGATGCCCTCGTTGCCTGAGAGCATCGACAGCCGGCCGACCCGGCAGAACTGCTGGACGCCCGCGCCGCCCGCGAGGATGACGTTGTCCTGGACCTCGACGTGCCCGGCGATGACGGCGGAGTTGGCGAACATGCAGCCGTGGCCGATCTTGCAGTCGTGGGCGACGTGGGCGTTGGCCATGAGGTAGTTGTCATCCCCCAGCGTGGTGGGGTGGTCGCCCGTGGCGCGGTGGATGGTGACGGACTCGCGTAGGAAGTTGCGGTCGCCGATGACGGTGCCGGCCCCCTCGGTGTCGGGGCTGAACTTCCGGTCCTGCGGGTCGTAGCCGATGCAGGCGAAGGGGTAGACCATGTTGTCCGCGCCCATGGTCAGCGGGCCCTTGAGGCAGGCGTGCGCGACGAGCTTGCAGCCCGGGCCGAGCGTGACATCGCCTTCGATGATGCAGTACGGCCCAACGACGACGTCGTCAGCGAGGGTTGCTCTGGGATCAACGATGGCGGTGGGGTGGATCGTAGGCAAGGTGGGGGTGGTCGTGGGGTTCAGGGTCTGGGGCTCGGTGTTGAGGGGCTGGGTGTCGGTGGGTGTGGTCAACGTATGGGCCGGGTGTCTGAGGGTCAATAAAGCAAGGCTGCTTCGTGGATTATTTCTGACGCTTCGAGGTTTCCCTGGGGGAATCCTCGGCCACCCGGCGGGTTGATCCGCCCAGGCCATCCGGGGGGCCGGGGCACGGGCGGTTGGGTATGATAGGGGATCGGCCGGTCGATGCCAGATTGGCCCGCCATCTTAGACGGAGGCCCGGCAGACTTTGGCCAGCAATCCTTATCCAGACAGGCCTTTAGCGGTCAAAGACCTCGGCCGGATGCCCTACGCCCAGGCCCTGGCACTGCAGCGGGAGATCAACCTGGCCGTGTCCCAGGGCCGACCGCCCGGCGACAGCCTGCTGCTGGTCGAGCACGACCCGGTCATCACCCTGACCCACCGCCCGGGCGTCTGGGACAACCTCCTGGCGACCGAGACCCGCCTCAAGGAACTGGGCATCGCGGTGGAAGTCACCGACCGCGGCGGCGACGTCACCTACCACGGCCCGGGCCAACTCGTCGCCTACCCCATCCTCCAACTCAAACCGCTTGGCCTGAACCTGGGCAGCTACATGTGCCTGCTCGAACAGGTCGTGATCGACCTGCTGGCAAAGTTCGGCATTAAGGGGCAACGCGAGAAGGGGGCGATCGGGGTGTGGGTCCAGCGAAGTGAACACGGCCTGCCCGGTGGTCTAGCCAAGGTCTGCGCGATGGGCGTGCGTGTGCGGAAGAACACCACGATGCACGGGCTGGCGTTGAACGTCACGACAGACTTGTCGCACTTCCAGACGATTGACCCCTGCGGGCTCGGTGGCCGGCCGGTGACGAGCCTGGCGGAAATATTGGGAGATGACGTGCCGGGGGTTGATGAGGTGAAGCGGGTGTTGGTGGAGCAGATGCAGCGGGAGGTGGTTGCGCTGGCTTCCGGGGTTCAATGATGAAAGTTACATCCGACAAAGCAAGCGGTGGTTGGCGGGGCATGTTGCTTACGGGTGCGGTCGTGTTGTTCATCCATGCGATGGCGTACCAGTACATGGCATGGATGCCGTCGCGGGCGCTGGGCGATCCATTGTCACCGATGTTGCCGTATTGGATTACGTTCTTGTTGTGTTGGGTCGGCTTGGGATTGTTTCTAAGGTCTGTGGACAAGCAAACGATCACATCGACCGGACGAGGGGCGGTGTGGTGTCTGTTATTCATTGCATTTATTACTCGACTGACAATGTGTGGGACGTCGCCAGTTCTGAGCGACGATATCTGGCGATATATCCATGACGGGGCGGTGCTGGGCGGAGGGGGGAATCCTTACCTGCAGGCGCCGGCGGATATCCCGGATGAATTGATGCCGGTGCCGGAGGTCGCGGAGCGGATCAACAATGCTGAGCTGGTCACGATCTATCAGCCGACGAGCCAGTGGGTGTTTGCGGGGCTGGATCGTGTGTGGGAATTGTTGCCGGACACATTAAAGCCATATGACCCGGACCACTCGAAGGTGTTTCGGCTGGGGTTTATTTTTTTTGACATGGCGATCATCGGGCTGATCCTGTTTCAGTTGCGGAGCATGGGGCGTAGCGCGTGGTGGGCCGTGGCGTATGCCTGGCACCCGCTGGCGATCAGCGAGGTCGCGGGGTCGGGGCATCAGGACGTGATCGGGATCGCGTTTTTGTTGTTGTCGCTGGTGCTGGCGGGGCGGTTGGTGAAGTCCCCCGGAGCAGGAGATGCGTGGTGCGGTGAGGAATCCGGTGGGGAAGGGCTAAACCGCAAGCGTTTATTGATGACGTCGGGGGATTATGGGGGAGGATTCGGTGGTGGGGCGGAGGCGCTAATCCGCAAGCGGCTTTGGTTTGGGGTTGGGGCGGGGGTGGCGGTTGGGTTGGCGGTGGGGGTGAAGCCGCTGGTGTTGCCGATCGCGGGGGTGTTGGCGTGGGTGTTACGCGGTCGGCCGAAGGTGGTTATGACGGCGGCGGGGGCGACGGTGTTGACGGGGGTGGCGTTGTATCTGCCATTTGCTCTGATGGACGGCGGGCTGGCGGGGATGATCGAGACGACGCGGACGTTTGTCGATAAGTGGGCGTTCAACGGGTCGGTGTACACCCTCGTGTCAACCTACATCCTCGGCAAGCCCTGGGTCGATTACTTGGCGATGGTGGTGCTGTTGGCGGTAGTCGTGTTGAGCCTGAGCCGGCGCTTCACCGGGCGCGAGCCGGACGCGATGCGGACGGCGGGGGCGTTTATGTTTGCGTCGTTATTGCTGTCCAGCACGGTGCATCCGTGGTATCTGCTGTGGGCCTTGGCGTTGCTGCCGATGTATTTCTCCCCGGCGTTGTGGGTCTTCAGCCTGGTCGTCGTCGCGTCGTATGCGGCGCATCTGTATGAAGGCTACCGCGTGCCGACATGGGTGGTCGTGTTGGAGTACCTGCCGGTGTATGCGGTGTTGGGGTGGAAGGTGCGGCGGTATTGTAGAAATACAAGCGTATTGGCAAACTATTATAAGTATGAATGAGCTCAATCGCCGAGGCTACTGATATGAACTTAACTCAAAGGCTTTATATTTACGCTCTCATATCAAGTGTATTGATTGGGCTCTGGTGTCTTTTTGTATTCACATCGATTGGCGGAGCGTTTTCACATCTTGAGTACTACGGTATTAAGTATGGCAGTGAGGCGGAACTTGCGATTCGCCGGACCACTCTCAATTTGATGATAATGATTACCCTCCCTTTTACGGTATTTATTGTGTCGTCTTTAATTGGCTGGAGATACTGTCTCAAGCAGTATAAAGCAGAAAGAAAACCTTAGGCATTACGGGGTCTGGCTCCGTTATCTGTGGGAATCAGAATACCCTAATCAGCGAGCTTTTTTGCTCGCCGATATTTCTTCCGGCTTCTTTTTGGATGATGGTGGCGCCGTTGCCGAGGTTGTAGGGGAACTTTTTCTGTAGCTCGCGGATGTGGGGGGCGTAGGTGTCGGTGGTGCCTGCGCGGACGAAGGCCTGTTCGTAGCTGAAGACGCCGACGGCGAGGATGGAGCGGTAGGGGCCGTGGTAGTAGTAGGCGTCGTGGCCGTCTTCTCGGAGGACGCGCACGGCCTGCTCGGCGGCCTCGCGGAAGTCGCCGTTGTAGGCGGCGTCGTAGAAGCCGATCTGTAAAGAGTAGTAGCCGATGAACTGCCTAAGGTCGAAGGGGTCGGCGATCGCGCGGCCCTGGCCGACCAGCGGGACGAGTTGGCTTTCGATAAACGGTTGGACGCCGTCGATCTGGATCTGTTGCACGGCGGAGAGTGCGTCGCGGATGGCGGGGTCGGAGGCCTGCTTGAATCGGCCGTGGTAAATGGTGGCGGTGTGGTTGAGGTCTTCGATCCAGAAGTCTTTGAGCTTGGACTGGGTGCGCAGCTGTTGCACGAGCTCACGGGCCTCGTCGTGTCGCGTGCTGCCGGTGATCTGCGTGATTTGGATGGCCCAGCCCTGCCCGCCGGCGGGGTCCATATAGGGATCGTTGGGTTGGCCCGTGCGGTTCTGGTTGCCGGCGTTGCGCGGTTTGGGGTCGGCGGGGAGGTTGTCCCAACTGCTGCGGATGATGCGCGTCTCCGGCTCACAGCCCGCGATTGCGAGCAGCAGTGCCAGACCTATCAGGTGTATCCGAGGGTACTTCATCATGATTTAAGGCACGCTTTGGGCGTTGAGGGCGGGCTCCGGGGGGAGCTCCGGGGGAGCGGTCGGGTGGGGCGAACGGCTGGATTTTACCCTTTGGCTTGGCGTGTGTCTTGCCTATTTCCTCATATGGACTTGACCGGAGGGCTGGTGGATATATTATTATATCCGGATTAACTGATGAATACTAAGATTGCCCAACCCGACAGCCTCCTGCGGTGGATGGCGAGCCTCGCCGATGCGACGCGGCTGCGGCTGTTAAGGCTCGTAGAACGGCATGAGTTGGGAGTTTCGGACCTTTGTGAGGTGTTGCAGCTGCCACAATCCACGGTCAGCCGGCACCTGAAGCTGCTGGGCGATGAGGGCTGGACGGTCAACCGACGGCGGGGGACGACGAACCTGTACCGGATGGTCTTGGATGAGCTCGAGCCGGCGCAGCGGCAGATGTGGCTGCTGGCCCGGGAGCAGACCGAGGGCTGGGCGGAGCTTGAACAGGACCGGCTGCGGCTGACCGAGCGGCTTAAGCAGCACAGCGACGACGCGAAGAAGTTTTTTGATAACGCGGCGCAGCAGTGGGGCGAGCTCCGTGAAACGATGTACGGCCCGACGTTCGGCACGCAGGCGCTGCTCGCGCTGCTGCCCAGTGGGTGGACGGTGGCGGACCTGGGCTGCGGGACGGGGGCGCTGGCGTTTGAGTTGTCGCGTCACGTCCGGCGGGTGATCGGGGTGGACAACACGCCGGCGATGCTCGACGCGGCGAAGCAGCGCACCAAAGATAGAAACAATATTGACCTTCGGCAGGGCGACCTTGAATCGCTGCCGATGGAGGATGGCGAGTGTGACGCGGCGATGCTGGTGCTGGTGCTGACGTATCTGACCGAGCCCGAGAGCGCGTTGCGAGAGATGGCGCGGGTGATTCGGCCGGGGGGCAAGGCGGTGTTGGTGGACGTGATGCGTCACGACCGCGAGGACTTCCGCCGGGAGATGGGCCAGCAGAACATGGGGTATGACCCGAAAGAGGTCAGCTTGCTGCTGGAGGAGGCGGGGCTTGAATCGCCGGTGTGTACGCCGATCCCGCCGCACCCGGAGGCGAAGGGGCCGGCGCTGCTTTTATGTACCGCACATAAACCGGAATGAGTTGTAGAGGAACGGATGAATCCGCATTGGAATGCGGCACGAATAAGGTCACGAAACTTAACACGATTTACTGATCCATAACCAAAGGAAACGACCATGACCGCGACGACGACCCAGCCCTGCTCGATCACGAAGACGGGCGACCTGGAATACAAGATCAAGGACATTAATCTGGCTGACTGGGGCCGCAAGGAGCTGGACCTGGCCGAGGCCGAGATGCCCGGGCTGATGGCGTTGCGTGAAGAGTTCGGTGCGCAGAAGCCGCTTGCCGGTCAGCGGATCATGGGGTCTCTGCACATGACGGTGCAGACGGCTGTGCTGATCGAGACGCTGGTCGAGCTGGGCGCGGACGTGCGTTGGGTCTCCTGCAACATCTTCTCGACGCAGGACCACGCCGCCGCGGCGGTCGTCGTCGGCAAGGACGGGACGCCAGACAATCCCAAGGGCGTGCCCGTGTTCGCCTGGAAGGGCGAGACGCTGGAGGAGTACTGGTGGTGCACGGATCAGGCGCTGCGATACCCCGGCGGCAAGGGGCCGAACCTGATCGTGGACGACGGCGGCGACGCGACGCTGCTGATCCATAAGGGTTACGAGTTTGAGAATGCCGGCAGCGTGCCCGGGCCTGAGACGACGGACAACGAGGAGTTCAAGGAAGTCCTCAAGCTCCTGGCTAAGTGCTACGACGAGAACCCGACCCGTTGGCACGACCTGGTGGCCGACTTCAAGGGCGTCAGCGAAGAGACGACGACCGGCGTGATGCGTCTTTATGAGATGCAGCGTGACGGGAAGCTGCTGTTCCCCGCGGTCAACGTCAACGACTCGGTGACCAAGAGCAAGTTCGACAACCTGTATGGCTGCCGCCACTCGCTGATCGACGGGCTGAACCGCGCGACGGACGTGATGATGTCCGGCAAGATCGCGGTGGTCTGCGGCTACGGCGACGTTGGCAAGGGCTGCGTCCAGTCGCTGGTCGGGCAGGGCGCACGGGTGATCGTTAACGAGATCGACCCGATCTGTGCGCTCCAGGCTGCGATGGAAGGCTACGAAGTCAAGCCGATCGAGGACTGCCTTGAGTATGCGGACATCTATGTCACGACGACCGGCAACTTCAACATCATCACCGCCGACCACATGGCGAAGATGAAAGACGGCGCGATCGTCGGGAACATCGGCCACTTCGATAACGAGATCGACATGGCGGGGCTGAAGAAGGTGCCCGGCATCAAGCGCACCGAGATCAAGCCACAGTTCGATCAGTGGGCGTTCCCGGATGGGCACAGCGTGTTGATTCTCGCTGAGGGTCGGCTGCTGAACCTTGGCTGTGCGACCGGCCACCCAAGCTTCGTGATGAGTGCGAGCTTCACCAACCAGACGATCGCCCAGATCGACCTGGCGCTATACAGCGAAGGCAAGCCGACGCTGTCGGGCGTGGTGTATGACAAGAACGAGGTGTACGTGCTGTCGAAGCTGTTGGACGAGAAAGTCGCCCGGCTGCACCTTGATAAACTCGGCGTGAAGCTGACGAAGCTGACGCAGGAGCAGGCCGATTACCTGGGCATCCCGGTTGAGGGGCCTTACAAGTCCGAACACTACCGGTATTAATTCCGCTGTCGCGGGTGAAGAAATACAGGAAACCCTATCCAGCCCCGAGAGCGATCTCGGGGCTTTTTCATGGGCGGCACTTTTTGGTTTAGTGAATCGTAGAAAAAACCCGGCGTAGCTTGGGGCCCGTGGTCGCCTGGGTGGGCGGTTGGGGCCGGGTGCTACGCCGGGTTTTTTGGGTTAGCGGGTGTTTAAGTATTACTTGTAAGGTGAGACGTAGACTTCGGTGAAGTCGCCGGGGCTATGGCTTGCGGCGTGACCGTCGGCGAAGGCGACATTGATCTTGTCGCCGTGACGGTCGGCGGAGCCATTGGGGTCTTCGTTTTTACTTAGAGGAAGCCGGGCACTGGCGGCCGTGTGTTCTTCTACGACGGCGAGGGTGCCGCGTTTTTGAGCATCAGATGAGCCGAAAACAGCGCCGGCGTGATACATCAAAATCTGGCCATCGGTGTAAACTTGCGCGCCGCCAGCGGGAGTGTTGTTGTTTTTACGTGTGCCGCAATCGGCGAAGAGCATGGTCTTTGATGAGCTGCGGATCACATCGAGGCTGCCGTTGGCGGGCGGGCCTCCGATAGGTTCGATCGGGACGGAGCCGTTGAGCCAGTTGCCTCGGCCGTCGTCTTTGGCGCCGTCATTGTGCGTGGTGACTTCGGCATTGACGCCGTAGGACGCGGGCTTGCGGTCGGTGGGGCCATTACTAATGTTGTTATAGACGATATAGCCGGGATCGTCAGAGTCCTGATTTGCATCGCTGGGGCAGATGAATGCCTTGCTTGCTTTGGGGTCGAGGCTCTCAAAGTCGGTGCCGGAACCCATGTAGGGGACCTGGGCACTCAGCCAGTCGGCGATACGGCTTGCATCTGCGGCTTGTCCCGGTGGTGGAACCCAGGGGGCCATCTTGCCACGGAGTTCAGACGGCACGCTGGTCCAGCCGGAGTCCGAGCTTGATATCTGGATGTGGAACCGGTGGTCAGCGGCGAACGCCATCGCGGCGGTGTCCATCTGTCGGATGTTGGAAAGGCACTGGGAGTTCTGTGCGGTCTTGCGTGCTGCACCGAGCGCGGGCAGGAGGATCCCGACCAGCAGGGCGATGATGGAGATCACGACCAGCAATTCAATCAGCGTGAAGCCAGCACGCCCGGCTTTGGGGGAGGTGGACTTGGGTTGGGAAGAAACGAGGTGGGTGATGCGGTCCATGCGAGCCTCCAAGCAGAGCGGGACGGGTGAGTCGAATGTTAGTGAACCGGTTTAACGATCCTTCTAAAAAAAAACCGTCAGGCGACCGGTTCAGGTTCTCCTATCTTACCTGATTCTCCCTGCCAGCACAGATGAATTCTCTGTCTGGAGCCTTAGGGATAGGCAAGAAAAGGCTTAGTTACTACTTAAACCATGATATCGGCACATTGGGTGACGTCAACCATTATTTTGGGTTCAGGTTTGTAAAAACCGCTAAATCCTTATCAGCATGGCTTATACGTTTTCGTCAGATTGTTTAATGGATTGAGGCGGATTGGAAGGGTAAGCGTGGTATCGGCCGGGGATTCGGGATAGAGGGTAATACTTTGATTTCACTGGACTTTCACCAAAGCGGAGGCATTATTTGGTTAACTTTCCGCTTGAGAATGTTCATTCGTAGTTAAAAAGTGTTGCTAAATCGGTTAAGCGCTGTTAAAGTGGGTGCATCTTAGGGATAAATATGAGTGCAAAAACGGATGACCTGTTGTCTTTGATGTGAGTTAAGGCCGGTTGGTGATGGGGCAGTCGCGTCGTCCGATGATTGATAACCCTTACTGTTCACTTATTTGGAGGATAGAACGTGAAGCATTACGCATCAGTACTTTCGATGTCGCTTGTGGCGGCCAGTGCCGCTTCGGGCCAGATCGTTGTGGATGGGACGGCGGACGCCAATTACGGCGCGGCGTTGTCGACACAGAACACGGACACCATGTTTGGGAATACGACCGATGCCGACCCGCGTACATCGGGCGGTGGTTCGGAGTTGGATCAGGTGTTTGGCGTCGTGGATGGTGGGTTCCTCTACCTGACACTGGCTGGCAACCTGGAAAACAACTTCAATAAGCTTGAGATCTTCATCGATTCGATCGACGGCGTCGGTCAGAACCAGCTGGATGGCCCCAACCTGCCTGCGGCGGTAGACCCGTTTTGCTGCGGTGGATTCGGCACGACCGATGGCGCGCTCCAGCGTATGAATGGCCTGACCTTCGATGCCGGGTTTGCCCCGGATTATTACATCACGATTGCAAACGGAACCGAAAGCTCGGGCGACCCCTTGGGGCCAGCCTCGGGTTGGATTGCCACGGCTCACTACGCCGAGTTGAATAACGGCACAGCCGGGGCGAACGTCTTCATGGGCGGTGTGCTTGATCCGTTTGGTGATGAGCTTCAGGCCGACGGCGTGACGTCGCAGGGCCTGCCGTTGGGCACAATGATCGATCAGAATAATAACGATCCCGGTTCGATTGCTCTGCATGAGTTCTTCGAGCCGTTGGACGTGCTCAATGATCCGTTTAATGACAGGAACCACCGTGACGCTGACAACACGGTCGGCATGCTGATGGGTGTGAACCAGTCCAACGTCGGTGGCGTGAACGGCTGTGGCGACCCGGTGACTTGTGCCGCCGGCCAGACCGGGACGCCCGAGTTGGTGACCACGGGCATTGAGATTGCGATCCCCTTGGCAGCCCTTGGTAACCCGGCCGGCGATATCCGGGTGACGGCTTTCGTCAACGGTGGCGGTCACGACTTCGCTTCGAACCAGTTCTCAGGTGTGGGTGTGCTCGACGCCAACCTGGCAGGTGATTTTGCAAACATGGACCTGTCCACCATCGCGGGTGACCAGTTCGTGACTATCACGCAGGGCGGTCTGGTCGGCGACCTGAACGGTGACGGGTTTGTCGGCATCGACGACCTGAACATCG
>CBDUNP010000089.1:0-10044 GCA_965368605.1 uncultured bacterium
AGAAAGCGACGGTCCAGCCGGCCATGGTCAGGAAGCCGCGCATCAACGGCACCTCCCCGCCGATCAGCAGTGTGGCGGGGAACCAGACGGTGTAGGGGAACGGGGTCCACAGCAGCACCTCGCGGATCGGCTCGGGCAGCACCTCAAACGGGAAGACCATCCCCGAGAGGAACAGGTGCGGCAGGTACTGGATAGCATCCAGCGCGGCCACACGCTCGTGCCAGAAGGCGACCATACACAGGGCGTACTGCATGAAGAACCGCAGGATAAACGCGGTGTAGCAGGCGACAATCGCCAGCAACAGGTTCGACCAGCCCGGCCACCACACCGCCCCGCCTTCCCCGCCGGTGAGCGTATCGGGGTAGAGAAACAGGAACAGGCCGACGATCGCGATCGCGAAAGGCAGACGGGTCGCCTGCTCGCCCAGGTGCATGAGGATAAAACGGACGCAGGGGTCGACCGGGTGCAGCAGCATCGGGCTGAGCCGACCGGTGACGACCAGGAACTCGAAGTGATGGATCGTCCAGACGATCGTGACCTGCCAGACCAAATACACCGCGATGAAGTACCTCAGCATCATCACCTGACTGAAAGGGAAGAGCCCGGACTCCCCGGCCTGGGCCCAGACGCCCATCATGATCAGAGGCAGCATCGTCGCGACCGCCCACAGCGCGATCTCCACGCGGTACTGGAGCATCTCGGCGTAGTGCACCAGAAACAGCACCCGAAGCTTGCGGGGCCAGCCGGACCTGGATTTGATGGTGGCCTGGTTCATGCGCGGTCCGGCCCGGAATCAGTGGGGTGGGTATCGTCCGTCTGGCCGTCGTCGAAGACCCGCCCGATGACTTCTTCGATCGGCGGATCGGACACGGTCAGGTCGATGACCTCCCGCTCCGAGAGCAGGCGGTTGACCGTCGCCGTAAGCCCGTCACGGCTAACGAGTAGACGCACCACCCGGCCGTCGATCGACTCGACTTCGCCGTATTGGGCCATGACCGAAGCGTCGGCGTCTCTCGCCAACTCCAACTTGACCTCGCGGAACGGCGCGAAACGGTCAACCACGCCGGCGAGTCGGCCGTCATAAATCAGCCCGCCCTTGTGGATCATCACCACCCGGTCGCACAGCGCGGTGATGTCCGCCATGTAGTGGCTGGTCAGCACGATCGAGGCCCCGTGCAGGCGGTTATACTCGCGCAGAAAACTACGCACCGCGGTCTGCGCATTGACGTCCAGGCCGAGCGTGGGCTCGTCCAGGAACAGCACCTTCGGGTGATGCAGCAGCGCCGCCATCAGTTCACACTTCATCCGCTCGCCCAGCGAGAGCTTGCGCACCGGGCGGGTCATCTCGTCTTTGATGGTGAGCATCTCGGCCAGCTCGTTGATGCGTCGTTGGGCCTCGGCCTCGGGGATGCCATACACCGCCGCGTTAACGCGCAGCGACTCGATCGGCGGGAGGTCCCAGATCATCTGCTGCTTCTGCCCCATCACCAGCGTCACCTGGCTCAGCAGGTCGGGGCGGCGTTTAAAAGGCACCTGCCCCAGGACGCTGACGCTGCCGGAGGTCGGGTGGATCAGGCCCGTCAGCATCTTCAGGGTCGTCGTCTTGCCCGCGCCGTTAGGCCCCAGGAACCCGACGACCTCGCCGGGCTCGATAATGAACGACACGTCCCTGACCGCATGGACCTCGCGGTAGCTGCGTTTAATAAAATGGCGCAGCGTCCCGAGCATGCCCGGCTGCTTGTCCGCGACGTGGAAGGTCTTGCATAATCGTTCTACCGTGACGGTCGACATCCGGGAATCATACCAGTTCACCAACGTGTATCGAACCACAGCCGGGAACACACACGGTTCTATGTGTTTACACGGATTCCCTGTCGTCGGAACCGGGCTTCATGGTGCGCTTGCGGTGCTTGGCGAACCTGGGGTCTCGGCCGTAGGTGTCTCTGCGCTGGGCGACCTGATAATTGACCCACTCGATCACCGCGGCGTGCCCGCAGCTCTCCTCATCACAGTGCAGGTAATCGCGGACCACACCGATGATACGGAACCCCTGCTTGATCTGGAATGACAGCGTGGGGTCGCCCAACTCGCCGCTGATGATTTTCTGGACGTATTCTTCGGGGGGCATCTGATCCTGGAACTTGCCGTAATTCCGCAGCCGGGCCCCGGCGCGGATACGGCGCAGGCCCAGGCGACGTGTCAGCTCGCGACGGGCCTTGTAGATGATCTTGCCGATGCCGCGTCCCTGCTCGTGGGGGTGGACCATGACGTCGGCACCGTAGAGCGTGCGTCCCGTGGTGTCGTGATTGCTGAATGTTCCGTGGTCGGTGAAGTCGTGCCAGGTATCCTGGATGTGGTAGTCGTCCCAGAGGACGATCAGGCTCGACGACGAGCCGACGAGCCGGCCGGTGTCCTGCTCGACCGCAACGAGTTGGCCTTCCGGGAAGATGCGTTGATGCGATTCCAGGTGTTTGACCGACCAGGTCCCGGCGTCGGAATAGATCAGCCGGCCCATTTCAATGATGTCGTTGAAATCCTGGGGGCGGGTGGGACGAACAATAATGTTCGACGGCGTTTTCTTGGGGCTCATATAGTGACGATTTCTAAATTGGCGCTCACCTCAGCGGTGCTTGTGCTGTCGGTCAGGGGCAGCACGGACCCGTGTTGTTTGGTCTGCTCTATTCTATCCATGTCCAGGTCCCCGATCACCATGCTCTCCTGATTCACCGCGCCCTCGGCCAGGATGCCGTCTCGGGAGAAGGCGAAGTCGCTGGGGGTCAGGATCGACGCCTGCCCGTAGTTCAGGGACACCGCGGGGACCATCGGCAAAGAGCCGACCGTGCATGAGTGGATCACATACATCTGGTTCTCGATCGCCCGGGCCTGGGCGCAGTAGCGCACGCGCAGGAAGCCCTGCCGCTCGTCGGTGCAGCTGGGGACGATCAGGAGGTTGGCACCCGCCCGGGCGGCCGCCCGTGCCAGCTCGGGGAACTCCACGTCGTAACAGATCGTGATCGCCAGCTTGCCGATCGCCGTGTCGAAGACCTTCAGCTTCTTGTGCGGGGAGATGATCCACTCCTCCTTCTCGAAACGGGTCATGTGCAGCTTGCCCTGGACGTCCCAATTACCGTTCGGGCCATACAGGTAGCACTCGTTGTAGACGGTGACCTCGTCGGGGGGGTCCACCGCCGGGAGCGTCCCGCCGACGATGTACAGCCCGCTTTCTTTAGCCAGGCGTTTCATCAGGTCCACGATCTGATCTTCGTATTTGGCGAGGTGGCGTATCTGCTCCTTGATCGGCATCTTGATGTTGTTAAGCGTCAGAAGCTGCGCCGTGAAATACTCAGGGAATACCAGCAGCTTGGCGTGGTAGTCCTTCGCGGTCCAGACCAGGGACTCCACCTGCTCGGCAAACTGTTCAAAATGCTTGACCGGGCGGATGAAATACTGAAGCGAGGCGACTCGTAATATGTTCATACTGATTAATCCTACGTCCCGGATGGCCTCCGTGACAAATACCGCCTTGTAAATGATCCCCCGCTACCCCCAGCCCCGGCACTCACCCGGGCCGCCTCCCGGGCTGTAAGGCAGTGGCCTGTAACTTCGTCTGGGCTAAGTTCGGAACACTCACCTAGGCCGTGGAATGGCTTTACGGTCTTAGCCCTTTCACCCGGCGGCAACCTCGGCTATAAACATGTCCATGCAACCATACCCGGCACGATCAGCCGTCGTCGATTTCATCAGAGTCCTGACTCTGGTCACTTGCGGGGGGTTGTCTCTTTTCGCCCTGACCGGCGCGAGCGCACAACCCATCGAGCTTGCGCCCATAGCCGAACCCACCGCCGCCGAACCCGCCGAGGCATCTGCCACGGAACCCGCCGCGGATGCTCCGCCGGCCCAGCCCGTGCCGACCGACCCCGCCACCGAAGCCCCCCCGGTGCTGGACAATTACAACGCCACACCAACAGCCCGCTCCACCGAGCCCACACAAACAAACGCGCCCGCTGTGACGCAGCAGCCGACGCAGCCTCAGCCGCAGGCACAACCCGAGCCCTGGAGCATGTCACGGGTATTGCTGATTATCTGGAACGCGGAACTCTTCAGCGCCGGCGGCAACCCGATTCAACTGAATCAACTCATCCTCGCGGCCGTGATCATCCTGGTCGGGATATGGGTCAGCCGACGTATCGCGCTGCTGGTCAGGCACCGCATCTCGCGCATCCAGCGGGTCAACTCCCACGCCGCGGCGATGGTCCAGACCGTCGTCTTCAACGCGCTGGTCGTCATCATCATCCTGGCCGCCATGCCGATCGCCGGCATCCCCACCACCATCTTCACCGTCCTCGGCGGTGCCGTCGCCATCGGCATCGGCTTCGGTGCGCAAAACCTGTTCAACAACCTGATCTCCGGCCTGATCATCATGCTCGAGCAGCCCATCCGCATGGGGGACATCGTCCAGGTCGGCGAACACGAGGGCCTCATCGAGGCGATCAACAACCGCTGCACCAACATCCGACGCAGCGACGGCGTCGACCTGCTCGTGCCCAACAGCCACTTCCTGGAACAGCCCGTCATCAACTGGACGCTGACAAACCGCGACATCCGCGGCTCGTTTGTGGTCGGGGTCGCCTACGGCTCACCAACCGAGCTGGTAGCAAAGCTGTTGCGACAGTGCGTGGACGAACACACGCTGATCCATCAACGGCCCGAGCCCATCGTGCTGTTTCAGGAGTTCGGGGACAATTCTCTGAACTTCGAGACTTTCTTCTGGTCGCGTATTTCAAGGCCGATGGACCTGAAGAAAATCCAGAGCGCCCTGCGGTTCCGTTTCGATGAACTCTGCCGGGAGAACGGCATCACGATCGCCTTCCCACAGCGGGACGTGCATCTGGACACGCTCTCGCCGCTTGAAGTCAAGATGATCCCAAACGGCCAGGAGAAGCCGCATGCCTGAGCCCGATCCCGAACAGCCCAAGGGCAACGGCCACTCGATCGGCAGACGGATCGGTAGCGTGATCGATACCGCATTCGACACCGCGTTCGATTCCGTCGGCTCCGTCGGGCGGCTGTTCGGCTCGGCCCTGCACCTGACCGGGCTCGTCCCCGAAGCCGGACGCAGCAAGCAGTACAAGCCCGGCGGCATCCCCGGCATCGAGCACGCCGCCGACATCACCACCCCGCCCCCGCCAGACACGGTCTACATCCAGTGCATCGACTACGGGCCTGACCAGGTACAAATCACCGACCACAAAGACATCGACGCCTTCCTCGCCCAGCCCCGTCCAGATTGGGCCACGGTGCGTTGGCTGAATATCGATGGGCTGCACCCCTACGTCATCAACAAGGTCAAGGACGCGGTGGGCATACACACGCTGGCGGCGGAAGACATCCTGCACGTGCCGCAGAGGCCCAGGGTCGAGCCTTACGATAACGACCTGTTCATCATCACACGCATGATGCGCCTGATCGACGAACGGCTCGTCTCCGAGCAGGTCAGCATGTTTATGACGCACAACCTGGTCGTGACCTTCCAGGAAACCCACGGCGACGTGTGGGAACCGATCCGCGAACGCATCCACCGCGAAGGCTCCCGCCTGCGCAAGAACAACCCCAGCTACCTGGTCTACACCCTGCTGGACGCGATGATCGACCACTGCTTCCCGATCCTGGAACGCTACGGCGACGTGCTTGAAGACATGGAAGCGGTGGTCCTCAGTTCCCCCGACGCGAAGGTGCTCAGCCGGATCCACGCCATCAAACGCGAGCTCTCCGCCCTGAGGCGGATCATGTGGCCGATGCGTGAGGTCGTCACCGGCATACGCGACGCCGAGATCGACACCGTCGCCGACATCTCTCGCACCTACCTACGCGACGTCTACGAACACACCGTCCAGCTCGTCGAGATCATCGAGACCTATCGCGAAGTCACCGCCGGGCTGACAGACCTGCACATGTCCACCATCTCCAACCGCATGAATGAAACCATGAAGGTGCTGACCATCATGGCAACCCTCTTCATCCCGATCACGTTCCTGGCCGGCATCTACGGGATGAACTTTGAGTACATTCCCGAGCTCGGCTGGCGGTATAGCTACGCGAGCTTCTGGGTCGCCTGCGTCGTGATCGTCGGCGGGCTGCTGTGGTACTTCAAACGCAAGGGCTGGATCGGCTCATAACCCTGAACATCCCGCCCAATCTGCGCACCAGCACCTCATCCATCATCACACTGAAGCCGCCACGTTTAGCCGCCACGTCCACACGGCCTATCCCCTCACCGCGCCAACCTCGCCCGAAGCCTGTCCCACGCGTGGAAGAATGCGCCCACCTTCGGCCGGCGCGTCAGCGTGTCGTAATCATGCCGTGCGATGAGTCGCAGGGTGGATTGGCCTTCATCGATCAGGCGTCGTAACGGCTGCGACAACGCCGGCGGCAATGCACGCCAAGACGATCGGCTTTCTGAAAATATCTCATAGGTCCGCCCTACTAATTCGCGCATCGTTGCACGGAAAGGTTGACGCAACGCCAGCATGTCCCCGCGCGGGATCAACGCACAGTCGCACGACCCGTCACGCAGATCGCCATCACATCCCCGGTCGGCATCGAGCGTCAACGCCTTGCGCATCAACGGCAGGTCCAGCCGGTGCTTACCCGCCACGTCCGCGGGGATATACAGCCGTTCGTGTTCAATCACATCGACCCGGACATCGCGCAGCCGTTCCGCCAGCAGTGCCGCGGCGCAGGCCGTTTGTATCCGGTCGAGAACCTCAGCGTCCGATACGCCCCCCTGCTCCACCTTCTCGCGCACCGGCTCCACACACGCCATCGCATCCGCGACCAGTTGTTCCCAACGCTTCGGGCTTCCCGGCGGGCGCTGGATGTCGATCTCTAATTGCTGCACGTCGGGTTCCATCTAACAGGGCCGATAAGACCTTAGATTCTAGGCCGGCCACCGTAACCGTATACGGCATCGCTATTCTCGCTCCCCAAGGTGGTATCCGGAGTAACTTCCGGGGTAACTTCCGGGGCAACTTCCCGGGCAACTTCCGGGGTAATTCCGGGGGACGGTTGTAACGATTATGCCGGTTAGGCCGGAATCGGGCTTAACCCGGCCCCCCCACCGTCCGATGTAACCAGCGAAGACGGCTGGTTATTCATCGGGTTTATCTTTATGCGCATTGCTTTAGACGCACGCACGATTTACGCTCCGCAGCGCCGCGGGATCGGCAAGAGCCTGCTGGAGCTCTACAGGCACTTGCCGGACGTCCGTCCGGACTGGCACGTCACCGCCTACCACCGCACGCCCGGCCCCGTCGAAGACCTGCTCCCCAGCTCCTACGTAACCCCCCGCATGATCGAGATGCCCGGCGACCGGTTCAATGCATGGGACCGCTTCCGACTGCCCTTCGCCTGCCGAAGAGACCGCGCCGACGTCCTGCACTGCCCCGCCAACCACTGCCCGGACTGGATGCCGATCCCCACCGTGGTCACGATCCATGACCTGATCCCGCTGGACATGGCCGACAACCCCTTTGCCAAACCCGTCCAGCGGTTCGATAAGTCCGTACGCACCGCCTGCCGCAAGGCCTCCGCGATCACCTGCCCAAGCGAGTACACGCGCGGCCGGCTGATCCAGGACATGAACGCCGACGCGGATAAAATCTTCGTCACCCCCTGGGCCGATTTCGGCAAGCCCGTCTCGGTTGATCTCAACGAACGCATCCGCCTCTACGAAAAATACCGCGTCGAACCGCCCTTCGTCCTGCACTTCGGCGCAGCCGAGTCGCGCAAGAACACCCGCCGAGTCATCGAGGCCTGGGCCGGGCTCCGCAAGATCATCAAGAACCGGGCCAGGCTGCTGATCGTCGGGCTGGATGCGCAGTCACAAGCCGAGCTATCGACCTGCGCCGCTCGCCTGGGCATCGAATCCAGCGTCGCCCTGCACGGGTTCGCCGATGAACAGGACATCCCCGCGCTGCTACGTCTGGCTGACGTGCTGGTATACCCCAGCCTGTCCGAAGGCTTCGGCCTGCCGATCCTCGAGGCCTACGCCGCAGGCACCGCCGTCATCACCAGCCACCGCACCAGCCTTCCGGAGGTCGCCGGCGACGCGGCCCAGATCGTCGACCCCGAAGACTTCAACACCATCACCCGCGCCATGAACAAGCTGCTGACCGACCCGGTCTACCGCCGGGAACTGGTCCGCCGTGGGTTGTCGCAGCTCAAGAACTACAGCTGGCACCGAGCCGCCGAAGCGTTCGCTCAAGCCGTTGAAAGCACCTCGGAAACAAAGCCCCAACCCCGCAGGCTCAAACGCGCCGCATAAGTATTTACCCATGCCAGAACCCACCCACGCAACAGACGTCCTCTTCATCAGCGAACAGCCGCTCTGGCCGCTCGACCAGGGCTACCGCGTCCACGGCTGCCAGATGGCACGCGCCTTAGCCGACCAGGGCCTGACCGTCAGGATGACCAGCCTCCGCCCGACCGCCGGCTGCGATCAGGCCTGGCTCAACGAGATGCTCGTCGACTGGCCCACCGCCGATGACGATGACCATCAGGCATTCTTAAAAGGCTGGTCCGGGCCGCTGGCGAAGCTGCGTAAGAAACTCGCTACCCATCAGGCGATGGATTCGCGCGAACTCGCCGGGCTGATCCCGTTGGTCAAACAACTGCAACCTAAAGCCGTCATCGCCTTGGGCCAGCACGGCCCGATCATGCTGCGCGGCCTGACCCAAGCCTTCCCCGACCTGACCACCGTCTGGTACGCCGCCGACGAACCCGTCTTCTTCCAACTCTCATGCCTGCGGCGTGAAGGCCTCGGTGCGATCAAAAAACGCGCCTACCTCGCGGCCCTCTACACGATGCTGCAGACCTGCTTCGCCCGCCGGCTCGATGCCGCGATCGGCGTCAGCCCGACCGATACCAAGCTGTTGAAGCTCACCAGCGGCGTCAAGCGCACCATCACCATCCGCAACGGCGTCGACACGGACTACTTCCATCCATCCGACACCAGGCCCGAGACATGCTCGCTGGTCTTCTGGGGTCGGCTGGACTTCGAGCCCAACGCCGACGCCGTCCGCTGGTTCGCCAGCCGTGTCTGGCCAAAGCTCCGTGTGCGCCAGCCCCAGGCACGCCTCAAGATCGTCGGCAAGAACGCCGGCGACAAGGTCCGCCAACTCGGCGACATCCCGGGCATCCAGTTCGTCGGCGAGGTCGATGACATCCGCACACACGCTCACAGCGCCTCCGCCACCATCCTCCCCATGCGCTGCGGCGGCGGTATCAAGAACAAGCTGCTGGAAGCCGCCGCGATGGGCCTGCCGATCCTCGCCTCACCCAAAGCTGTCAAAGGGCTTTCCTGGCCCGCACACGCGACACCGATCAGCCTCTGCACCACCCCGGACGACTGGGTCCACCAGATCGAACGTGTCTGGTTCGACGGCGTCCTGTCTAACGCGCTGCGACGTGATGCACGCGACTGGGTCACCAACGAACACACCTGGCCCAACGCCGCGATCCAGCTAACCGACTTCCTGGAAACACTCTCCGGCAAGACTTTCACCGCACACCACGCGTCCGACACACACACGCTGACACTCACCCCCACGGATGAGCCTGTCACGATCGGCAACACGATCAACCCCGACACGAACCCGCTGCGCCGCGCAGCCTAAGTAAGCTTAAAACATGGCCTGGACATCAATGCATTTCGCGGTCGGCATGTGTGGCGGTGCAGCCCTCATGGCCGTCCCCTGCCTGATCCGACGACGCGGCTGGCGTCACATCCCCCTGGCCATGACACTCGGCGGCCTCTGGGCGATCATCCCCGACACCCCCCGGCTCTGGCGCGAAGACTTCACCTCCCTGCCCTTCGCCGCCACCCTCGGCACCAAAGACTTCGAGCTCTGGCTCCACTCGATCGGCAACCTGTTCTTCATGCACCGGTCCCTGGACGCCCAACCCAAAGAGTTCGCCCTCCTCGGCCTGGCCATCATCATCGGCCTCTACAATCTCAGCATGGTCGGGATGCTCTGGCACGCCCGG